>JASMAO010000108.1 GCA_030754315.1 SAR202 cluster bacterium | reverse complement strand
AATTCTGACAGGGCCTCGTTTAGATTTTGCGGTAGTGTTTGTATCCCCCTACGCTTGATCTCGTCTAAGCCCAATTCATACATGTTGTCCAAATTTGGTTTGCCAGGGTCTAACTCTCGTCGAATCCCGTCTAGACCGGCTGTGACATACGCGGCAAGGGTTAGGTAAGGATTGCATGCTGCGGAAATCGTCCGGTCCTCAAGGTGTCCGGGGCCTGCGGTTCTGATCATCTGTGTCCGATTGTTGTCGCCATAGGTAATGAAGGCTGGAGTCCAGGTGAACCCCGATTGGGTTCCTGTTAAGCCTGCGCCGAGTTGAAGACGTTTGTAGCAGTTTACTGTGGGGGATGCGATGGCGCAGATTGCGGGGGCATGGGCGATGATACCGCCAATGAAATTGTATGCCAGTTTTGACAGTCCAAGCCCCTGCGGATCGCTTTCGTCCAAAAGGACATTTTCGCCATAATCATTTTCAAGATGGAAGTGGATGTGCCCACCATTGCCAGTTCGGTTTGAGAACGGCTTGGCCATGTGTGTTGCGATGGCGCCATAACGCTGTGCATACTGGCTGGTCATCATTTTGAAGAAGGTATAGCGATCGGCTGTGGTCAGTGCATCTGAATACACGAAATTGACTTCGTATTGTCCGTTTGCGTCTTCGTGATCTGATTGATATACATCCCAGCCTGCTTTCTTCATACCATCCATTAGATCCCTAAGGTATCCCATTGCATTGCCGATGCCCTTAAAGTCATAGCAGGGTTTATCAAGGTTGTCCACGTCGTTAGGATCCCATACTGAAATGCGTCCGGTTCCATCTCGAGTAACCAAGAAATGTTCAGGTTCGATGCCCACATGAAACGTGTAACCTTCGTTTTTAAGTTCGGTTAAAACACGCTTGAAGTTTTGTCTTGGACAGTACATGTATGGCTCACCATCGACGTAGAGATCGCTAGCGAATCGAGCTACACCCTGGGTCCAGGGTGCTGGGCTGTAACTGTCTAGATCGACCCTTGCGAGCATGTCGTGAGAATGCGGCCCTTGGCCCAACCCCCAGACAGCTGCGCCGGCGAAGCCAGCCCCTTCATCAATCACGTCGTCCAAGTGATTCGCTGGCACCATCTTGACTTTTGGCGAACCATGGATGTCAACGAATTGTACAAGTAGATACTCGATATCGTCGGCTTGCATCTGGTTATAGATATCGTCACGTTTGGACATATCGAGGCTCTCCTTACTTAAGTTGTTCCCAGTTATCGTTCACCCAACCAGCGGTTAGTGCTTCCAATTTTCCTCAAACCTACGTTTCTAAAATTGTCATTAGGTTTCTGGTGGCTTCAGTGTTAAGTACCAAATACTTTTCCAGTCCCGACTAGAGGTACTTGCGCCATGGCCGATGCTTCCAGGGTCAATGCAGCCAAATCTTCGGGTTCAAGGCTGTGGACATTGCTTTTGCCAAGAGATCGAGTTAGCAGTGTCATCTCCATGGTCATGGAGTTAATGAAATTGGCTACTCGATCGGCACCTTCGTCAGGATCCAGTCGTGCTGTAAGCTCAGGATTTTGAGTCGCTATTCCCACTGGGCATTTGCCTGTTTGGCAATTGCTACACTGTCCGGCGGGTACGCCGACTTCGCTAACGAAGTCGGATTCGGGAATCTCTCTGTTACAGTTCAGTGCGACTAAGGCAGAGATACCTATGGCGACGGCGTCGGCTCCCAGTGCCAATGCTTTGGCCGCGTCGGCTCCGCTACGGATACCGCCTGATGCTATGAGGCTCACCTTCCCATACAGCCCGAGTTCTCTTAAAGCTTCGCGCGCCATAACAATAGCTGGAACAGTTGGTATGCCGCTATGGTCGAGAAGAACCTCTGGCGAAGCCCCTGTCCCCGCTACCATACTGTCGATGACGATAGCGTCAGCTCCAGCCTTGGCTGCAAGCTTTACATCGTCAGTTACCCGACATGCGCCAAGTTTGACGTGTATTGGTACCTTCCAATCGGTGGCCTCCCGGAGCTGCTCGATTTTGACAGCCAAGTCGTCAGGGCCCAGCCAATCGGGGTGTCGCGCTGGGCTGCGTTGGTCGATTCCAGTGGGTAGGTCTCTCATCTCAGCGATATGGTCCAGTACCTTGACTCCCATTAGCATTCCACCTGTACCGGGCTTTGCGCCTTGTCCTACAACGATTTCAACAGCCTGCGCTTGTATCAAATGGCTTGGGTTAAAGCCGTAACGACTAGGCAACAGTTGATAAATCAGCTTATCGGATGCATCCCTTTCACTTTGGAGCATACCTCCGTCCCCAGTGCAGCTTGCGGTCCCGACCATCGTCGCGGCCTTGCCTAATGCAGTTTTCGCGTTAGCGGATAGTGCCCCGTAGCTCATACCAGAGATATAGATAGGGGTGTCAAGTACTAGGGGAGTCTCGGGGTTTAAGGCTCCTATCACGGTGCGTGTTTCACATTTTTCTTTGTATCCTTCGAGGGGGAATCTAGTAAGCCCCGTTGAGAGGAAGGTTAGGTCATCAAAATGGGTAACCTTCTGGAATGTGCTGAAGCCGCGGAGTCTGTAACGACCTAAATCTGCCTTGGTATGGATGTCATCGATAACCCAGGGTGTAAATATCTGGCTGGTCGGCATGACCATACCGTTCACCTCTCTCTGTAATTTAACTATACGGCGGACATCTCGAGTCTCTCTAGAGAGTCAAAGTGGTACAACCTACGAGCCGAAACGATCTTTTTGAAGGCAGGCCTTTGATCGATCCCGTGATCCTCGAGGGTCTGCCAAACCCCAATTAGGTCGTCTTCAGATGCTTCTTCTTCTTTGGCGTCGCTACCAAGAGATCCTATGTTACCAGCAACGTAGATTGTGCCTTCGTACATCGAGTCTCCAACCGATTCACCAGCGTCGCCTAATACTATAATGCGACCCTCCTGCATCATGAATCCAGTTAGAAACCCTGTATTACCGCGAACAAGCAGGGTGCCGCCTTTCATTGATATGCCTGCCCTGGCACCTGCGGAGCCACCTACATACACTGACCCGCCCCTCATGCCGGCTGCCAGAGATGCACCGGCATCTCTGGTGACAGACACTGTGCCACTCATTAAATTCTCTCCCAGTGCCCACCCCGCATTACCTTCAATGATTACCTCAGGCCCGTCAGAAACGCTGGCACTGTAATAGCCAACGCTGCCTTGGACGGTGATTTTACATCGATCGAGCAATCCGACGATGATATTGTGGCGTGCTCTGGAGTTGACGATGTGAATTTCGGCCCCAGTTCTCGAAAGTTGCTTGAGGCGTTTATTGATTTCGCGAATACTCAGTTCGTCTGCGTCAAGTGTGTAGGTCAACAGGTCAGACCTCGCCCGGGCATTCTTGTGTCATGCCGTCGAAGTGCGATGAAAATGGTTGTACATTCGGGGACGAGTTCTAAACTGACCAAGTCATCACTTCGCTTTCTTGAGGTTCTACTCGATCCGCCACAGTGTCAAAGATGCTGTGGAGAGCTATTTCTTCGGATGCTAGGGCGATGATGTCATCTGTCTCCATAGCGACCAAGGGTTTTGCAGCCCATTGATCCTTGGCATACCCCAGCCCGTTTCGTGTAGACACTAGGTAAGTAAAGGTGCCGTCTAGGTCGTTCAATGATTGTTGTAACGCACTATCGAGAGTATCCCCATTGGCAAGTTTGTCGGCCAAGTAGACCGCAATAATTTCGGAGTCATTTCCTGTTTGAAAACGGTGCCCTTGATCCTCGTACATGTGTTTGAGTTTGTGGTAATTGGTGAGTTGGCCGTTGTGGACAACAGTAACGTCGGGAAAAGGGTAGGCCCAGAAAGGGTGGGCGTGATTGATGTCTATCTTGCTCTCCGTTGCCATTCTGACGTGGCCTATTCCGTGAGTACCCCTAAACCTGCTAATCTGGTGGATGGTGTCTATGCTAGTCGATGTTCCGACGTCTTTTATTATTTCGGAACTCTCCCCAATGCTGTGGAGTTCAATGCCTTTGGTGTTGACGAGCGCGCTAGCTAAATCAGAGACTTTGCCTTCGTAGTTGACGGTAAGTCGCCCAAATCCGTTTAAGTAGGTACTGGAAGCAACAACCGCACCGGTTCTGATTATGGCCTCTTCGGCTTTGGCCATCACATCAGAGGCTTGTTCTGCGTTGGTCCAGGTTCGCACAATGTAATCTTCAGCCGTCTTCTCACCCGCGATAGTAATGCCCGTTGAGTCACGGCCACGATGGGCTAACGCATCAAGCATCTTCACAAGTTCGGACCCTATGGGCGCCGAGTCTCGATCGCTGCTCTTCTTGTACATTATGCCGCTAATACCACACATAGTTTGTAATCCGTTGGTGGGTTATATATCAACAAGCCGCTGTAAGGATACGGCCTGCGTGAGACAATATAACATCGAGATTCCAGCACCTGCAAGCGTGTGCCAATGGTGTCAGATAAAGTCGGTTGCAACCATTGGTGTTGTACGGTGAGTTACATTCATCGAGTGAATTTGATGATCACCATTACTCCCTTGGGGTTATTGGGGATAATAATTAGCGGAATGGTACTGGTTAAGCGGCGAGGTTGAAGAGCGATATTAGGCCTGGGAATCAATTGGCAAATCAGCGACCGTTTTGACAAGGCGGTGCAGGGAATTGCTGAACTGGCCCTTGGTCAAAACCTCGTCACAGCCCGATATTTTCGCCAAGTTTAATGTTTCCACATCTGAGTGTGGCCCATATGCGACAATCCTGGGTTTGGCGGTCGATGCGTTCAACTTTTCCACTATAGACGTCCACGTCTTGCGAGAACCCTCGAGGTCTATTAGTACAAGCGGCACGACGGTGAGTTTGTATATCTCGGCAAATTTCGATTCAGTGGCGGCGAGACGTACCCTGATTTCGTGAGATGCGGCTGAGTTCTCGATTTTGGGAAGGAAGATCAGGTTTTGTGAAATGACTAGGATAGTTTTAGTGGCCCGCATAAATTACCTTTACCACTGTTGGGTTTGATTGATTTTAATTGTTATCCAGTTTGGAGCCGGACCTTTTTTAGATGTAAACAGCGTCATTTAAGTTAACTTGGGGATTAGTACTGTAGGCTGTCTTGCGGTTCTATACAAGTCTTGGACTTAGGGATTCGACGCAGTTAGAACATAGCAGGGTACCCAGCGATGTTAGCCTAAATAGCCAGTACCGGCTTTAGATACGGGAAGGCTTAGCTACTGGGCTGTTATTCTCTCAGACCGAAGGCTATTCTTATAGCAATAGGATTGTGCTAGTCATCGTATAATCGAGTCACATGGTCATGGGTAAAAAGATCACCAATTCCAAGCGGGACTCCCTTTGTAAGATCTTGAATAGAGAGAAGCTTAATGGCTATGGGGACACCACCGTTTTAGGCGGGCTAGATCGGTTTTTGCAGAAGTGGGGCTCCGAATTGAGTGACGAGATAGGGGAAATAGATTCATATTCCTCGCTCAGTATACCAAACCGTGAAGCCTGGGTGGAGGCGACTCTGGCGCGGACCTCCAGTCCTTTGCCACCTGATGTCTTGATGGAACCTAGCGTTGCCGTTCCACGCCAAAGTGTGACACGCAAAGAAGCACTCGGAGGAGGCACCCTTGATACGGGAGTGGCTTCCCTCAAAAGTGTCGCGAAACAGACCTTACCAAAGCTGAAACGCATGGGTGTTGAAGTGATTCGGGACCTAGTCTATCTTTTTCCAAACAGGCACAATGATTTTGCTGACGTGCGAAGGATTGGAGACCTTGTTGTTGGTGAGGAACAGACCGTTGTAACGACCATCTCTCAGGTATCTGAGACTCGTAAAGGATCAAGGCGAGGGTCTGCAGAGGCAACATTGGTGGATGAAACGGGTGAGGTTCATGCTATCTGGTTCAATCAGCCCTACCTCGCTAAAACGTTTAAGCAGGGTAAAAAATTGATTATCAGTGGCAAGGTTGACGGCTTTGGAAGAAGGCTCGTATTCAGGTCGCCCGAATATGAGCTGCTGTCGGGCCAAGAAGAACTCATGCACACGGGCAGGCTCATCCCAGTGTACCCGACAGTTCAAGGTTTACCGCAACGAACGCTAAGAAGGGTTGTGAAGAATGCACTTGATGTTGGCCTCGGCATGCTCGTTGAACATTTACCGGAAGAGGTAAGACATCGGAATGGCTTAACAAAGCTAACTAATGCGGTTGCACAAATGCACTATCCTGCTTCAGCCAATGAAAAAGAAGGTGCCCGGTTTAGGCTCGCATTCGACGAATTACTGTTACTGCAACTCTCCTTAATCAGACGTAAGCGTTTGTGGCAAAAAAATGATGAAGGACTCGGACTCAAGCCACATGATGAGGTCGTGGCGGGTTTTGTAAGATCCTTGCCGTTTGAGTTGACTGGGGCGCAGAAGAGGGTTCTAGACGAGATACTTTTTGACATACAGGAACCTAGACCGATGAGCCGGTTACTTCAAGGGGATGTAGGGAGTGGTAAGACAGCTGTGGCGGTGGCGGTACTCCTACTTGTAGCCGCCAATGGATTTCAGGGAGCCATGATGGCGCCGACGGAAATTCTAGCCGAACAGCACTTTTGGAGCGTCTCAAAGATGCTCACTGAGGATTCGGTGACAAGAGATGAGGACGGGATCATCTCGGTTGATGTTGATTATCTTGACCGCTCCCTTACTGTCGGTCTTTTGACTGGTAGCCAGTCTAAAAAATCCAAGTTGGCGCTCCACGAACGGATTGCTTCTGGGGAAGTCGACATTGTGATTGGTACCCATGCGGTGATCCAAGATGAGGTGGATATACCCAATCTTGCTTTAGCGGTCGTCGATGAGCAACACCGTTTCGGGGTGATGCAAAGGGCAGCGCTTCGAGGGAAAGGAAAGCGTCCCCATCTCCTTGCTATGACGGCGACCCCAATACCTCGCTCGTTAATTCAAACGGTCTATGGGGACATGGACAGTTCAGCTATTGATGAGATGCCACCTGGCCGATTGGGCATTAAGACCCGATGGGTGGAATCGGGAAAAAGGAACGCTGCTTACGGATTCATTCGCAAAGAAGTCACAAAAGGACGACAGGCATTTATAGTTTGCCCCTTAATCGAAGAATCAGAGGTGTTGCAGACAAGAGCAGCAACGAATGAATACGAACGCCTCTCAAGAGAAGTTTTCCCAGACCTTAATATTGGGTTACTTCACGGCAGAATGCCCTTTGCAGAAAAAGAATCTCTGATGGAAAATTTTAAGTCGGGTGAACTCGATGTTCTCGTTGCGACTCCTGTAGTAGAGGTCGGTATAGACATCCCAAACGCGACTGTGATGTTTGTGGACGGTGCCGAGAGATTCGGTTTATCCCAACTCCATCAGTTTCGAGGTCGAGTAGGCAGAGGAGAGCACCAAAGCTACTGCCTTTTACTCACTGATTCACCGGGGGAGGAGGCTGTAGATAGACTAAAGATAGTTGAGAAGGTGACGGATGGGTTTGTGCTGGCGGAGGAGGATTTGCGTCTTCGGGGGCCTGGTGACTACTTGGGTACGCGCCAAAGCGGTCTACCAGATTTCAAAGTGGCACGCATCACTGACCAAGACATTTTGACCCTTGCCCGCCATGAAGCACTTCGAATTTTAGATGCTGATCCGGGCTTATCGAAGCAAGAAAACTCTCTTTTGGTAACCCAGGTGAATGATCTGTCTGCAGTCATAACGGGTGAGATGGGAGGGTGAGTCAGGTAAAGATGTGGTGTTGCCGTTCTGTTGAAGGAAATATCCCCGTCCGAGTCATTCTAAAACTCTTGTTGATATGCCTTTGATGTGTATGCATGTCGATGATGTGTATGCATGTCGATGGCGTATTGAGGTGGGAAGAGGTTTGACAGCCGTTCTCCACGGTGGCTAATATGGATTGTCATAAATATTTCATGCGGGGATGCCCTGACACACTGACCATTTTGCATCCATCAGTACATTGTGGGAGAGGTTTTGGTGGCGACATATACGAAGAGCGAAGCACAAGAGTGGGCTTGGGAAAACCTTCAGGGCCAGTGGACGACACTGATGACCCCATTCACGTCAGAAGATGAACTCGATGAAGATGGGCTTCGTCAAAACATGCGCCATATTCGCTCGCTGGGTACTCGAGGTGCAGGGTGCACGTGGGGAATGGGTGAGTTCTGGGCCCTCACTCGAGAGGAGCGACTCCGGGTTTATGATGTCGTTAGTGAGGAAGCCGGAGGTACATGGCCTATAGGGGCACATGTTACACACACATCCATGTCCGAGATGCTTAATTTGGCTAGGCATGCCGAATCAGTCGGTTTTGATCTCCTGATAGTTGCCGCGCCTTATTTTGTAACCAAGACGGAGAGTCAAGTTGTAGAGTTTACGCGTCAACTGGCGGAGACGACATCGTTAGCAATAATGTTTTACAACTCACCTCAGTTTGGGATCGTAATGGGTGTAGATGGGCTCAGTAGAATATGTGATATACCCAATGTTGTTGGAGTGAAGGAGGCCAGTTTTAATCAGCAGCTATCTATTGATACGCACCAAGTGTTGGGTCAACGGGCGGTTATCAGCACGCCAGACGAGTGGATACTATTCAAAGGAAGGGAGCTAGGCTTCCAACAGCAGGTAATGTTCGCCAACACATCGGACTGGAGGTTTGATAAGCCGGGCCAAAACTACTACGTTCAATTCATTGAACGTGGAACGTCTGGTGACATCGACGACGCATTCTATGAGGACCATATCCAGCCTGTGAAACGGATATCAGACAAATGGTGGCAAGCCATAGTGGCAAAACAAGGTGGTGCGTTGCCGGCATCGATGTGCAAATATTGGGGTGAACTTATGGGTCTTGCCGGCGGTCATGTACGTGCTCCTCTTTCAGATCTCACTGAAGCAGAAAAACAAGCTTTGAAGATGGAATTGACTACCATTCAAAACAAGGGTTTTGTTGGGGTGGGTGAAGCACCATGATGCTCATGGTGAGCGTTCAAAATCTCCAAGAGGCACAGGAGGCCCTAGCCGGTGGGGCGGACATCGTGGACGTCAAAAACCTTCAAGAGGCACTCGTTGGATCTGCTCATCCAGTAACGGTTAAGGAGGTACGTGATGCCGTGCCCCCGCTGCATCATGCCAGTGTGACTTTGGGTGTTGTTCCCAACCAGGCTGGCACTGTTGCTATGGCAACCTACACGGCTGGATTACTTGATGCAACCTCGGTAAAGGTTGGGTTTATGAAAACTGAATACTCCCAGGCTGTCGAGATCTTACTAGCATGTCGTGAAGCGCTCGAAGGATTCGAGACGAAATTGATTGGATCCCTGTTTGCTGATAACCCAATTTACGAAGGGCTTGAGCCTCTCAGAATGATAGATCTTGCCAGAGAAGGAAATTGCGACGGGTTTCTCGTTGATACATTGACGAAGGATGGTAGGAATCTGTTCGATTTTCTTTCAGAAGATGAGCTTCGACAGATGGTTTTTGAAGGGAAGCGACTTGGATTGAGCACAGCACTATCCGGGCACCTAAGGCTGGACGATTTGGACGAACTTGCTCGGATAAACCCAGATATAGTTGGGGTACGGGGTGCTGTTTGCAATAAAGGTCATCGCGAAAACGGAGTTCACAGGGAACCAGTTGCCGAGTTTAAACACCAATTGGAGTTGAGGCAATCGGGAGATGTTGATGTACACGACGGGACTCACACGGAGGCGCGTACCGGAGGGTGGGTTGTTATAGACGGTACTGGAAAGACGTGTGCGGGAATTTTGGCAGCATTGACCGAGCAAGTTCAGCGCGACAATGATTCATTCGTCGAGGTTATTATGCCCGATGTGCTTAACACCTATGACGTAATCGTCTGGGCCGAAAAAGGCCATCACAATGTACTTACGCAACGAACGGCTGAAAATGGGTCGGTAAGGATCCTTATACAACCTTGAGTTTGCCCTAAAGCCTGCTGGATGTGGTCTAACCGAGGCCGTTTCCGAATTTGTGCGAATTTGTTTCTCATTGCGATGGTAAGATGGGCATGTTACGATGAAATGAACCTTATTTCGTTAGGTGAATGCCGTGGGTTTGACGGAAATAATAGTTGTGATACGGGACATTGCGATCATCGTTGCGATGGTGGTTAGCTCCATTACTATCTTATTAATTTTCCGTAGCGTTTGCCGTCTACTGAAGACGGTCACGCGAACCACTGATAAGGTCTCCGAATCAGTCTTCGAAATTGGAGATAACTGGGTTAAACCCGCAACAACAGGTTCAGGTGCGGCCTTCGTTTTGGGCAAATTAGCTTCGATTGTTATGGGGTTCGGAAGTAAAAAAGAGGATGGGGACCAGGGCGATAATGGGGGGAAGGGAAATGGCTGATAACGATAGCGGATGGTCTTTCATGACAGGCTTTCTCTTGGGCGCCATTGCCGGAGGAATAGCAGGCATCGTGATGGCACCCAAGCCGGGTACGGAGACTCGAGCAAACCTGGTGGAACGGGGTGAGACGTGGCGAACGAAGGCTGAGGATGCCGCTGCTAATTTCAAAGATATTATAGGCCCCGCTGTTGACGATATCCGTGAGAGGATTGTCCCGATGGCCGAGCAATTTAATCGGAGAGAGTCTCGTACTGGTGTCAGCGAACCACCTTCTGACAGTGTCTCGGTTTCGGATCCAACGCCAACGGATATAGGGCCGGAGCGTACAAAGAACGCTTAACTTACTGGGCGTTCCGTGATTGGATTGGCCGATTTAGTGATTCTTAGCCGCGTAGCGCGGATATGACCCAAGGATCTTTATCAAAGTGACTTGGCTTTCAACAGCCTCCAGGGCTTCGCGCACCATATCGTCGTCTCTGTGACCTTCTAAGTCGATGAGGAATATGTATCTCCCCAGACTTTCCTTGGTGGGCCGAGACTCTACCTTGGCCAAATTAATTCCTCGAGTCGAGATTTCACCTAAAGTGCGATAAAGGATTCCAGGCTCGTCATCGGCGAACCAGAATGCTATTGAGGTTTTGTCGTCCCCAGTACGTTCGTGATCGGACTTGGCAAGTGTTACGAATCTAGTGGAGTTATTTGGGTTGTCTTCTACGCGCTCTGAGAGGACCTTTGCTCCGTAAATTTCGGCTGCATGTTTGTTCCCAATTGCAGCCACATTGCCCCCGGCTTTTAGCATGTCTTTTACCGCTGAAGCTGTACTCAGTGAAGCGATTAACTTAGCGGTAGGATATCGTTCAGTAAGGAAATCTCGGCATTGTCCGAGCGGCTGTGTGTGTGAATAGATGACATCTATCGAATCTGATTGAATGTTTTGGGACCCGAGTAGGTATAGGTGTATAGGCAGTACTAGTTCGTTTAGGATCATCAGGTTGGGCCCGTGGATGAGTAGATCAAGAGTCGCCGTGACTGAGCCTTCAAGACTGTTTTCAATAGGCGCAATGCCTTCGTC
>JASMAO010000107.1 GCA_030754315.1 SAR202 cluster bacterium | reverse complement strand
AATGTTGAATGGATCGGATGTTTTCACGTGTTCTGATTGAGATGCTAGCGAATTCGAGTTTCTCCCGCGACTGATTCATAACTGTGAGCTCGGTAACCTCTCCGAATGGATTCGCTGCGCATCTCTAGCTTAAATATTTCAGTTCCATCTGGTGCGATCTCGACAATTATCCTTGGGGGGTCTTGGTCGTTGGACTCGAAGTTGATCAGCGTGTTCCCATTTTTTAACCTGTACGCGCTGCTCCTTGAACTGGCGTAAAGATCCGGTTGGGGTCGATATTCCCAAACCTTCTTGGCTAGGCCCTCGTATGTGTTAAGGGTCAACTCCAAGGCCCGTGAGTATTCTCCACCCTCTTCTTCCGGGCGATCAAGTCCGTTGTCAAAGACCAGGATATTCCCATTAGGCAACTCGGTGGCGCTGTGCTGGGCGTAGAATCGGTTCGATGGGTATTCGAAAGCGTAGTCGCTGTCTGGCCCCCCAAGCTTCCATTCGACGGATTGCCCTGAGGGTGAAATTGAGACCACTTGGTTGATATTTCTGAGCGAAAGGATGTAGTTTCCTCTGGGACCGATTTGCACCGAGTTTGTGTGTAGCCAACTCACAATGTCACCGCTCCAACGCACTCGAGTGTCTGTCGAGTAGTGATCCAGCGAATCCCATATCTCCAGAGTCGTATGATTGTTCTGGTCCCATTCCCTTAGAGACTCTATAAGGACTCGCGTATCGGGTTCTCCTCCGTTTGCGGTATCGTCGATCTCGACGATTTCATGTGCGATGTAAAGGATCTTGTTATCAGGTAAGACAAGGAGGTCGTGATGGGCGAACTTGTCCACGTCGTTATTAACAAGCCTATCTACAAGTTCCCCGACGGGAGTGATCTCCTTGAGGCAGCAGTTGAAAAATCTGCCGGTTGGGCCACCCTCCCAGAAGACGAAGTTGCCATTGGGTTTTTGTCGAACAGCCCGCACTGCTGTGGGCCGTTCAGGGTCGGTTTCTTCATTGCGGTAGTACCAAACGATGTTGGAATCCTGATCAATCATGATGTAGAAGCTGTCAGGGGTGTCCTGGAAATCAAAAAGGATGAGTTCGGATGTAGGGGCGCCATTGACTGTGAATTCTAGTCTGTTTAGGGCTTCAGGAAGCTGGCCCGTGGTGAAAGAGGCGTGCCCACTGTCGTGGTGTTCGCCCCCCTCGTCAATGGTTACCACCGTGTATTCGTATGAGGTCTCCGGTCGTAGTCTTAGCAAGGGCACGAGATGGTCTTTAGCCGCTGACTCAGTCGCCATTGTTCGGAATGTTCCCACGGCAGAATTTCCGTACTCGACTGCAACTCTTGCGTCCCTATCTAATGAGATTTTCACTTCAGCAATGAGGTTATTGTCAGAAAGTAATGCCGCTGAGGTTTGTATAACCTTTGGCACAGGGACAGGAGTAAAGGCAGGTACGGTCTCCGAGTTTGTGCAGGAGACTACAGATAATATCATTGCCGCTACCAGCATGGCGACGATGCCAGACATGACGACAAAAGATGATCTATTTGTGGGTGTGTTATTGATTGTGTTTCACGTTGGTAAACTCGCCGCAATTACTAGACAACAATCGGAATATTACCATAAGTTTTAGCAGATTCAGACTAGAATATTTGCTCAGTGGTGCATGTTTTATTGAAGGTTAAGATCTGATGTAAGATATCGATCTCCATCTCTCCTTACACCATCTAGACGAGAAGGATAAAAGCTAGACGAGAAGGATAAAAGGCCTGTGGGGGCTTGTTTTATGAGAAAAACTCAGTCTTGGGTTACAGCGTAGCTTCGCTGTGCTGATACGGCGACAGGCCTACAGGAAACATCCTGGTGTGGTCTTGGTGACAACAATTCCTGGTATGAGAATGGCCAAAGGACTCTAGTGAGGTGTGCTCGGAGGTGGCTCCAATACCGTCTTGCGCTCGGCTCTACCAATAACCTTAGCACTCCTCGCGTGACTCAAGTAGAGGTCCATTACGAGATGATCTAGGCAGGCATTAACCTGTTAAATGAGTCGTACGCCGTCGGCGTTGCCCCCTGTTAAGCTGATTTGGTTGTGTACTAGTCGTCGTCGAGGCCCCAATCGGACATTTCTTGCCGTAATGTTGGGTCGAGTCCCATTGTGTATGCTTCGATGGCGTTATCGATGTGGCGTGTTTCCCGAGCGCCGATGAGAACTGCAGTCACATTCGGATGTGTCATCGCGAATGCCATAGCCAACTTGGCCATCGGTATGCCTAACTCCTTTGACTTGGCCCTCAGGTTTTCTACTATCAGAAAGTTGCGTTCGGTGAAATAGACGTCAGCGTGCCCGGGCGAGACATGAAATCGTGTGCGATCGGGGAGCCGGGATTTGTCGTTGACATACTTTCCAGTGAGGAAACCGGCACCGAGTGGGCTGTACGGTGTCACCGCGATTCTTTCTCGACCGCATAGGGGCAGTATCTCGTCTTCTAGCTCTTCGCGCGAAGTATGCCCGTGCCACGTCGGCGGGCGGGCGACGTTATATGGCGGTTGAGTGATTTCCATGCGAGGAAGACCACCGGCCTCACTTGCGTCAATGGACGCCTGAATCTGTTTGGCCGAGTAGTTGCTGCATCCTATGATTCCCACCTGGCCGGCTGTGACTCCCACAGACAATCCGCCAAGCGTTTCGCCAATTGGTACGTCATCTGCCCAACTGTGCATTTTATGGACGTCGATATGGTCGGTCTGGAGCCTCTCCAAGCTGCCTCTAAGAGCGCGCTTGATGTTTTCGGGACTTCCTCCTCCTATAGTAACTTTAGTGCATATAGTAACTTCGTCGCGGTTGTTCCGTGCACGCATCCAACGCCCGATTATGCGCTCCGAGGATGACATTTCACCTGTCGTTTCTCGAACATCTTTGATCCCGTAAGAGAGCTTTAGGCCTTCTCTGGACTGTACACCTCCAAAAGACTCAGCGGTATATAGGAAAGTGATTCCCATCTCTAAGGCATAGTAGAGGATGCCGTAGGATTGGTTTTCGTCGA
>JASMAO010000106.1 GCA_030754315.1 SAR202 cluster bacterium | reverse complement strand
CGGTGGTATCGTTTGTACCTCTGCTAATGCTCATGCCACCTTTGAGTGGGCCTTTGATCAGGGTGGGAAGGTTCTGTTCCTTCCAGATCAGCATCTTGGCAGGAACACCGGCCTTAAGTTCGGAATCGGGCTTGATGAAATGGTAGTATGGAATCCATTCAAGCCGCTTGGGGGTCTCACAGAAGAAGAAATCCTTCAGGCCAAGGTTATCCTCTGGCAGGGGCACTGTTCGGTACATACGAGGTTCTCGGTTCAACAGATCGAGGAGGCGAGGCATCGTTATCCTGATGTCAATATCGTAGTACATCCGGAGTGCACGATGGAGGTAGTTCAGGCGGCTGATATGAATGGCTCGACGGAGTACATCATAAAAGTAGTTAATGAGTCGCCATCTGGCAGTGTCTGGGCAATCGGTACCGAGATTAGCCTAGTCAAGCGAATCGCTCACGAGAATCCGGATAAGACGGTGTTCTGTTTGGACTCCGTAGTATGTCCATGTTCAACCATGTATCGTATCCACCCGGCCTATCTGTCTTGGGTACTGGACGGATTGAAGGAGGGTGTTGTGGTAAATCAAATCTCTGTCGGTCCTGTAGAAAAAGCAGAGGCTGCAGTGGCACTAGATCGAATGTTGAGTATCATTTAATTTAATAGGAATAGGTGGTATGCCACCGTAAGGTTTGCCCCATATCCACTGTGAAAGGGACGGTTGCTTGTGGGTGATTTTACCCCTCGTTACTCAGCGACATTGTCTAGCCTTATCTCGAAGATGCCGCTGTATTGCAAGCGTCGGTAACCTGATAATCAATTCTGAATATGGTCAAAAATAGATCCACACTATATAACTCCGGGATACACTTCCAGGGAATTACGCCGGATATTGAAAAACTGATTGATCAGGCTCTCTTGGAGGATCTAGGTGGAGGAGACGTCACGACCGATGCTCTACTGCCGCATGACCAACGAGGCAAAGCGGCTATAATTCCTAGGGTTGATGGCGTACTTGCTGGAATTGATATCGCTGCGGCTGTATTCAAACGCCTAGATATCACTCTCGAGTGGCGTACGTTGCTGCAGGACGGGTCAAGGATTATTCCTGCAGATTCCGGGATGGCTTTAGACCGTTACGTAGCAGTCGCGGAAATCAGTGGACCTATAGGCTCGATATTAAAAGCTGAAAGGACTGCCCTCAACTTCGTCCAGCATTTGAGCGGAATTGCGACCGAGACAAGAAAGTACGTTGATGCTGTTGAAGGTTATAGTGTTCGCATTCTCGATACCCGAAAGACTATTCCTGGGTTGCGAGCGTTGGGGAAATACGCTGTACGTGTTGGTGGTGGGTATAATCATCGACGCGGTTTGGGCGATGGAATTCTGGTAAAGGACAATCACATTGAAGCTTTGCGCTCGTCGGGATTGAGTATTGCTGAGATTGTCGAAAGAGTTCGAGAGAATTCCATTCATACGCTGCAGGTAGAGATTGAAGTTGAGGATCTGGATGGCGCTAGGGAGGCGCTCGATTCGGGTGCAGATGTGCTTTTGTTTGACAACATGAGCACTGAGGATATTGCAGTTGGAGTCAAGCAGGCTCAGGGCCTCGCTCGTACGGAGGCGTCTGGTGGTATTACACTAGACAATGTGAGAGAGGTAGCAAGTACAGGGGTTGATATGATATCCGTAGGTGCATTGACCCACTCGGCGAAATCGCTCGACGTTGGTTTGGATTTTATCGAGGATTGAATTAGTGGCGATTGCGCTTCTTCGAGACTGCCAACTTTGTGTAGATTCGATATGCTTAATGTTCTGAGGTGTCGAGCATAATAGTTACAGGGCCATCGTTGGTAAGAGATACCATCATATGGGCCTGGAACGTGCCTGTCTTTACAGGCAGGCAGGTTTTTCTAAATAGTTCTGTTGTCAACAAGTAGAGCGACTTTGCCTTGTCAGGGGTTGCAGCGTTTAGGAAACTAGGACGACGTCCTTTGCGCGTGTCTCCGTAGAGCGTGAATTGACTAATAATCAACAACTCGGCGCCCACATCTAAAGCTGACCGGTTGAATTTCCCGTCTTCATCATTGAATATTCGCAGGTTAGTAGTCTTGTTCACGATGTGGTGTGCCTCAGCTTCAGTGTCATCTTGGGCTAATCCCAGTAGGATGACCAGTCCTGGCCCTATGTCGCCGACTATCTCACGTTCAACTCTGACAGAGGCCTGAGATACTCGCTGGAGCAAGGCACGCAACGGAACCTATTCCTTTTTGCCTGCGGAGTTCTTTGTTGGTTTGTTGGTAGAGTCCGCCTTGTTTTCTGATTTGGCCGACTCGGCTTTGTTATCGGAACTGGACGATTCCTTCTCGGCTTTCTCTTCGTTGCTATTGGAAGAGGTGTTGGCGACGTTGCCCTTGCCGTAGTCATTGACGTAAAAGCCGGCACCCTTGAAAACCACGGGGACTGAGTAGATCACTCGGTTGGCCGTTCCATCGCACTGTGTGCAGTCGGCAACAGCTTCAGCGTCGAAGCTCTGCTTGAGTTCGAACTTATTGCCGCATTGTTTACACCGATAATCGTATCTCGGCAAGAAGACCTCCAAGGAGAAAACGAAGCTCATACCCCGTTTCTACGGATTAGGATACTACGTAAAATCTAGCATCGGTATTATTTCACTGTCAAGGAGAGTCCGTAGCGTTTACAGAGAGAGCTTGATGGATTCCCCTGTTCCATGCGTGAGATGCTTGGGTCAATGAAATGTCTATCACGCCTGGTACAACTATCCCCTCACCGCTAACGCGGCCGATCTGTCTCCAAGGCACGTTTTCTTCACCACAGATTTGTTCCAGACCGCTAAGATTCTGTGGATCCAGGGAGACTATGATACGGGACTGCTGTTCGCCGAAAAGGGCAGCGTCCCATCGTTCTGGAGGTTCGAAAGAGGCTTCAAATCCGAACTGGCCTGTTATACAAGATTCCGCTATTGCAACGACTAGGCCCCCGTCGGAACAGTCGTGGGCTGAAGACAATAGACTCTTCTTTATGGCTCTCCGGCAAGCTTGCTGAACGGACACCTCCAGATCGAGTTTAATACTCGGCCGGCCAACCACTAGGTTGTGGACGATCTCCATGTATTCACTTCCGGCTAATGTTGTGAGTTTGGGAGTAATGTTGTCATAGCCTAATAGTACAACCAGGTCGCCAATTTTCTTAAATCCAGACGACACGTGTTGTTTGACGTTTTCCAAAAGGCCTAGCGTTCCAATTATTGGTGTAGGGTAGATGGATTCACCGTGAGATTCGTTGTATAAGCTGACGTTACCACTCACTATAGGCACATTAAGCATCTGGGCGGCTTCAGTCATGCCTTTGATAGATTCTTCCAGTTGATAGTAAATTTCGGGTTTCTCAGGATTTCCAAAATTAAGGCAATCTGTCAGTGCGATAGGCTCGGCACCGACGCAGGACACGTTCCTGCATGCCTCGGCGACAGCTATAGCACCCCCGGTGAATGGGTCCAAGTAACAGTAGCGCCCGTTGCCGTCGGTCGAGAGTGCTATACCTTTCTTCGTAGTCTTGATTCTTAGGACTGCGGCGTCGGAACCAGGGGGAATCACAGTGTTTGTTTGGACGTGGTGGTCGTATTGACGGTATACCCACTCTTTGCTAGCTATGTTTGGGGAGGATAAGATCTGAAGGAGTATGGAATTTGCGCTCTCGGTAGGCAAAGGGATATTCCCCATTGGGTATTCTTGGGCAGTTTTTTGCCAGGCAGGTATTATTCCATCCAGACGGTATTCTGGTGGGTCTGTGAGCAGACTTACAGGCAGATTGGCTTCACAACTTTCCCCGTTGATGATTCGTGCCGCGCCGTCGTCGGTGACTCTGCCTATGACTGAAGATTGTAGATCCCATTTGGAAAAGATCCGTTGTACCTTATCTTGGTGTCCATCTTTGACAATGACAAGCATTCTCTCTTGGGACTCGGAAAGCATGACTTCGTACGGGCTCATACCAGACTCGCGTCGAGGTACTTTAGCAACGTCAACCTCGATACCAACGCCGCCGTTAGCCGCTGCCTCTATAGCGGCGCTGGTAAGGCCCGCGGCACCCAAATCCTGCAACCCAACAATGTGGGTTGTGTTCGCGATTTCTAGGCAAGCCTCGATCAGGATTTTTTCCAAGAAAGGGTTGCCGACTTGTACTGCTGGCCTAAGTTCCCGTGACTCTTCGAAGGCACGTGACGCAAGTCCGGATGCCCCGTGAATTCCATCGCGCCCAGTTTCGGCACCGACCAGCATGAGCAGATTACCGGCCCCTCCAGTTGTTGCAGAAACGAGTTTGGCTTTATCGATAATGCCTACGCACATCGCGTTGACCAAAGGATTTCCTGAGTATGTAGGGGAGAATAAAATCTCTCCTCCTACGTTCGGAATACCGATACAATTGCCGTACCCTGATATACCGGAAACAACGCCTCCGAACAGATGTCGGTTGTGGGAATCGGAGAGTGGCCCGAATCTGAGTGAATTGAGCAGTGCTATGGGTCGCGCGCCCATTGTGAAGATGTCTCGGACGATACCGCCGATGCCGGTTGCAGCACCCTGATATGGTTCGATGGCAGATGGATGGTTGTGAGACTCGATCTTCATTACTATGGCGAATCCGTCGCCTATGTCCACAACGCCAGCATTTTCTTTTCCGAGCCCGACCATCACCCTTGGACTGTCTCCGGGTAGCATCCTTAGGAGTGGTTTGGAGTGTTTATATCCACAGTGCTCGCTCCAAAGGGAACCGAATAGACCAAGTTCCAGAGCGTTGGGTTCTCGGCCCAGCCGTTCAACAATTGTGGCATATTCTGCCTCGGACAATGCTAATTCATCCAACTCTTGCTTAGAAGCAGTCATTCCTCAGCCCCGTCCTAGAGTGATTATGGCGATACCAGCTACTACTATAGACGCGCCCAGAACCATCCTCAATGTCACTTTTTCCAGATTTCGCAAGAATACATGACTCATAGCTATCGTCACTAGAGGGTAAGCGCCCACTATGGGAGCTACTAGTACAACTGGTCCGTAGTCCAATGCAAGGAAATAGAATACAACACCGATTGCAGATGAAGTCCCTGTACCTACCAGAAAAAGTAATGATTTTCTTGATACTAGGTACCTGTTTTGAAATGCCTGTCGTCCGAAAAGGGTTGCTACGATTGTCACCCCGAAAAGAAGCGAAAAAGCAGATCCTACAACAGGTGACGAGTAATCAGCGACGATTTTCTGTGCAACAAGAGCCCCAGCACCGTAGCTACAGGCAGACGCTATAGCAGCGCTGTAGCCAGTGAACATTTCTCTTTGAATTGGGATTGAGAGGAGCTTGCTCACGTTAATGAAGTCCGTTCATTGATATTCGCTCAGAATAATGGTGAGGCCCCCGATCACGGCAAATATCCCCACCAAGATAGGGAAGTTTACCGACTCGGTTCCAATCGTAACCGCTAGGCATGTAGACACCAGCGGGGACGCCCCGATTATAGAACTGGACTTGGCTGCACCTATTATTCTGGTGCTAACAAAGTTCAATAATCTGCCGAGTGGGAAGTTCACGATTCCTGCAAATATGAACCAGATGAATGCGAGAGGTTTAAGGTCTAGTATTTCGTCGGCGTGAAGACTGAAAGCGAGGGCGATTGTCAACCCAGCACTTGTTGCTAGAGAGATAAGTACTCCGGTTTTTGGATGCACCTTCTCCAGTCCAACACGGGTTAGCGCTGATGTGAGTCCAAATCCTGAAGCCGCTATTAGTGACAGACCTACTGCTAGCAATACTTACCTTCTTCAAGCGATAATTTGCATCAACATTGACTCGAAGATTAGTTTGCCGTCCTCTCCTCCGATTAGGCTTTCGCAACATCTTTCAGGGTGCGGCATCATTCCGAGAACATTGCCTCTCTCGTTAGTGATACCGGCTATGTTGCCGATGGATCCATTCGGATTGGCGTCTAATGTAGTCTCACCTTCCTCTGTGCAGTACCTGAACAAGATGCGTCCCGACTGTTCCAGTTCTTCGATAGTAGTATCGTCGGCATAGTAGCTGCCTTCACCATGGGATATGGGTATCTGTAGCACTTGGCCAGCGTCGGTTGCGTTGGTGAATACTGAATCTGAAGTTTCGACACGCATGTTGACCCACTTGCATTTGAACTGGAGCGAATTGTTCCTCATCAATACGCCGGGCAGAAGCCCTGATTCACAAAGAATCTGGAACCCGTTGCATGTTCCGAGTACGATTTTACCTAGGGCAGCGAATGCCTCCACAGCTTCCATCACTGGCGAAAATCGAGCTATGGCACCTGTTCGAAGATAATCTCCGTAAGAAAAGCCGCCTGGAAGGATAATGCAATCGTAACTGGTGAGATCGGTTTCCTTGTGCCAAATGTACTCCACAGGCTCATGGAACACGTTCTTGATTACATGGTAGCAGTCTACTTCGCTGTATGTACCAGGAAATGATATGACTCCGAATTTCATTCCTGATCTCCACCGAAGGGATTGATCGACCAGTATGATGAAGGCATGCGCATAAACACGATTATGGGAATATGAGTAAGCGTTATGTTAACTATATCGGCCTGGAGTTTTGTGTCAAAGTGATTCTAGAAGGTCTGTCACGATTTCTCTAACAATCTTGCCGTCTACCCTACCCTTAATTTTGGGCATAAGACTTGCCATGACTTTCCCCATTTCCTTTGGGCCCGATGCGCCTACATCTTTTACAGCGTTGATTGCTAGGCTACGTACTTCTTCCTCGGTCATCTGCTTCGGTAAGTATTCGGTGATAATCTCCAACTCTGCTTCTTCCTTGAGGACTAGGTCTTGTCTGCCACCTTGGTGGAAGGCCTCGATACTGTCTCGACGCTGCTTGGCCTGACGGCTGAGCACGGTTATCACGCCATCATCATCCAGTACTATGGGCTCGCGGGTACCCGATTTTTCAGCGTTGAGAATAGCTGAACGTAAGAGGCGTATCACAGATTTGCGAGTTTCATCACCGCTTCTCATGGCGGTTTTCAGATCTTCGTTGAGTTGGTCTTTCAGTGTCACTAATGTTTCTCCGGCAGCGGTGGATGAGAAGTTGAGTATAAATATCAGCTTGAATTGATGTCAAGAAACCGAAGATGGTGTTGTGGTCGCGTATTGAAAAGCTTTCAATTTTTGATGGGTAGGAGATGATCCTGCTCTAATTTGGGTTTTTGAGAGAGTTAAACTTGCCTCGAAACATTTGGAGCCATCGATTTGAGGTTATTCGGCAGTGCTGCATCGTAGTCCTAGATGTGTCGTTGTGGGTATGGTCTGTTGGCATATGCTCAACCTCGGATATGACGGCGGTCGGTCTTCGGTTGGAATCATAGGCAGATTGGGTTTACCATAAACGCGGATTAGTATCGTAACTGTTATTGATATATATGGATCCAGTTAAATTAGCCGTTATAGGCGCCGGTCTTATTGGCAGGAAGCATGCGGAGCTCATTGCGGGCGACGACGATTGCTCGCTCGTTGGTATCTGTGACGTCGATCCCCGTTGTCGCTCAGTAGCCGATGAGTTCAATGCACCATTCTACGAACATGTCGAAGATCTCCTTAAAGCGGAACGACCTGAAGGTGTGGTTGTTTCGACCCCAAACGCGGATCATGCATCAGTAGTGGAATTGTGTGCTAAAAATTTAGTGCACGTTCTTATCGAGAAACCTATTGCCGATAGCATGGAAGCTTCAATTCGAATAATTGATATCGCCGATCGTATGGGGATAAAGGTTTTGGTTGGACATCACCGAAGGCACAGTCCGTTAATCCAAAAAGTAAGCGATGTTGTTCAGAGTGGCAGGCTGGGGCAATTGATAGCAGTCTCGATGATGTGGACTCTTCTGAAGCCACCTGAGTATTTCGATTTGGAATGGCGCAGGAGGCGCCCTGGTGGGGGACCCGCGCTTATTAATCTAATTCATGAAGTGGACATCTTGCGATTTATTTGTGGAGAGGTATCTGAAGTTTATGCTCGGTCGAGCTCCATGGCACGGAGGTTTGAAGTGGAGGATTCCTTGTCCATATCTATCTTGCTTAAGAGCGGCGTTGTGGCGTCTATTATTGCATCCGATGCAACGCCGTCTCCTTGGTCGTACGAGGCAGCCAGTCATGAAAATACACACTACTTTCACACAGATCAAAATTGTTACCATTTCTTTGGCACCCTAGGTGCTCTGGGCTTTCCGAGAATGGACCTTTGGAGCTATTCTGAGAACGATCGGTCAGGCTGGCAACACCCCTTAAGTAAATCTGAGGAGCCCGTTGTAAGATCCGATCCTCTTCAAGCTCAGCTAAAACATTTCTGCCGTGTTGTGAGAGGCCAAGAGTATCCTCTGGTGGACGGTCAGGATGCTGCCCGGTCTTTGGCCATAGCATTGGGGGTGTTAAAATCAATGGATACAAAGGCACCAGTGGTGATTGAAACACCCTAGTTAAAATAGACACAAAACCAAACCATCATGAGGGTTCCGACGTGAAACTCGACAGGACACAGCTAGAATAATTTGATCAACAAGGCTACCTGTTTTTCCAGGGTCTGCTCGATAAATCTGAGGTGTCACTATTGCAACAAGAGATACCGACAATGTTGGATCGTCAAGGGCCGGAGGTGGTTCG
>JASMAO010000105.1 GCA_030754315.1 SAR202 cluster bacterium | reverse complement strand
CAGGGTTGGCCGACACGGTATGGATTAATGCGCTTCTTGAGGCCGACAGCGGTGGCTTCTATGCGCGCCAGTTCACACTACAGGGGCCAGACCTGTTGATCCCTCTCTTGGAAGGAGAGCGGCGTTAGGCTCCAATAGCATTTTTGTTATTCATCCATCAACCATCGATCCCACATCCTGACACGCCCTCTTTTCTCCCCAATGTCAGCACGGATAGCTAATGCCAAGGCATGTGCCTTAGGCTATACTGCGTGCTAAGACAGGGTTATGATTGGTGAGGTAAGGGGTACATGGCATGAAATGCACAGCATGCGGTAAAGACAATCCAGACAATGCACAATTCTGCGGGATTTGTGGCGCAAACCTAATTTCGGGTGAAGCCTCTATCGGACCAGGGTTGCCAATGGTGGGCTTCGGTGAAGCAATCGGCCGTGGCTTCAGCAATTACATTACGTTCAGTGGTCGAGCAACACCGGCTGAATACTGGTGGTGGGTTTTATTCTCGTCCCTTATTGGGCTAATACCGTTTGCATTCTTGGTGACACTAATACCGAGCCTGGCAGTGACGTCTCGGCGACTTCACGACAGTGGGAGATCTGGCTGGTTGCAAATCATACCGTGGACTATATTGATCGCGGCTTACGTCTCTCTCACTGTTGGTGGGGTGGGGGCTGTTCTTTTCGTCATTGGGTTGATTGCTGCTTTTGCTGGTTTTATTGTTTTGATTGTATGGCTTGTCTGGAGAGGCGATGAAGGGCAAACAAATACGGCCCAGACCCACGCCGACCTGCCCCATAATAGCCTTAACAGCATCCTCGCTACGCCCCTTTTGGCCTCAATGTCTGGCAGAAGGTAGCTATACATTAATGTAACTGGTGCCAAGACATGACTCTCGTAACCTCAAGATTGGTGTCATGTAATTGCCGGTAGGTAAAGACGTAACGATACACTTATGCTCGGTAGAGGAGGCCAACGATTAAATGTTGTATCCACAGCAGAATAAATATCGCGACCTATATGTCCTTGACGGTATATGGGACTTTCGCCTTGATCCTGAAAATGTAGGAGTGGATCATGGGTGGCATGAAGGGTTCATGGAATCTCGTCCAATAGCAGTCCCTTCAAGTTGGAATGAACTTTATCCAGACACGTATGACTTTATTGGAGTAGGTTGGTATCAGACTGTATTTTCGATTCCGACTTCTTGGAGCCAAGACGATATCAGACTAAGGTTTGGTTCTGTAACCTACGGGGCTACTGTTTGGATAAACGGCCATTTCGTGGGTTCCCACGAAGGCGGGAATTTACCATTTGAATTTTGTTTAACTGATCATATTGACCGTGAATCGGGCAACAAGCTAGTAGTTAGGGTAGAAAACGAATTGAGACCTGATCGGGTTCCGCCGGGGAATGTACCCAAACAAAGTCTGAATATCTTTATGTCAAACACACCGGCTACTAACTATGACTTCTTTCCGTACTCAGGTATTCATAGGAGCGTAATCCTGTACCGAATACCGATACCAAGTATCTCGGATGTAACTATCAGGACTTCTATCATTGATGAGGTTGGGCTTGTGGATATCCGTGCTTTTTCAAGCGATCCGGATGTCGACCTTTTTGTCTCCCTCCAGTCAGATTCATGTGTGCTTCAGGGATCTGCCGTTTCAGCCAATGGTGAGTTGAATGTATCGCTAGAGGTCAATGACCCCAGGCTGTGGTCCCCTTCCGATCCGTACCTTTATCAACTAAACATGAGCCTTAACCATCAAGGTAAGACAGTTGATTCCTACTCACTAGAAATTGGTATCCGCACGATCGAGATACGCGGGCACGAGATATATTTGAACGGGGAACCAATAGAGCTTAAAGGTTTTGGCAGACATGAGGATTCCTCTGTAAGTGGTAGGGGCCAGAATCTTCCGTTATCAGTAAAGGACCATAACTTGATGAAATGGGTAGGTGCAAATTCTTATCGCACTGCCCATTACCCCTACTCTGAAGAAGATCTTTTCCTCGCAGACAAGCACGGGTTCCTTGTTGTTGATGAGACTCCTGCGGTGGGTCTTTTCTTCGAAGGAGACCGCGGACAAATTGAAGATCGCCTCACAAAGTGCCGTGAGCAGGTCTCCGAGCTTATATCTAGGGACAAGAATCACCCATCAGTCATTATGTGGAGTGTGGCAAATGAGCCATTTCCACCAGATTTAATGACCAGAATCTTCTCCGAGATTGAAGAACCTGTTGAGTCTTTCACAACCGAATTCTTAACTACACTGGCCTCGGATGCCAAAAATCTAGACGACACGAGGCCTGTATCTTTCGCTGCTGTTCACGGTACCCCACTTGAATGGTTAGAGAATGTAGATGTAGTGATGTTGAATACATACGGTGGGTGGTACTTCGATCAATTAAATCTGGGTGGGGCTATCGACAAACTATCGGAATACCTGGACCGAGTTCATTCGAGCACCGGGAAACCCATTGTTATCTCTGAGGTTGGCGCGGACACTATCTCCGGCTTTCATTCAGTGCCAGAAGAACTGTATTCTGAAGAATATCAGGTTGAAATGTTGAGAAGATACCTAGATTTAGCTGAATCTAAAGATTTTCTAGCCGGTCTTCATGTGTGGGTGATGGCCGATTTTCGGACAACTCATTCGCTTATGCGGATTGGTGGATTGAACCGAAAAGGGGCATTCACGAGGGATAGGCAACCCAAAATGGCAGCCCATTTTCTGCGTTCCAGATGGTCAGTTGCGCCTTCTGGCTGATCGTAAGAAATATAGGGCCCAGTGGTTAATAATGGAGCGGGTACCAAGGGCCCCCCTATTGACCCCTACGCTGACTCCAGAGGCAGGGTTATGCGGAGTGGTGGCTAGAACATAGCGGCTGAGAATCCCATGGGGTTAGGTACAGTTGGGGGATTAGACACCATGAGAATTGAGGCCTTAATCGTTGGAATTCTGGGAGCGCTATGAAATTTTGGCATAATCCACTGGGATCAATTATAAAGATTGTTTGTTCTGCTACTCTCGTTGGTTCACTAGGCGGTTTTGTGTTTCCTTTTTTACTCAGGATTTTTTCAATCGACCAGGAGCTTTCATTATGGGAATTGCTAGTAAGCTTTGTAATTGCAATCTTAATTTTAAATATATTTGTATTATTGCTGTCTACTCGGATAATAGTTTTCAACCGTTCCATTTTTATGTCCAGGCTAAATCAATTTTTTAGCCCCGTTCAGTGTAAATTTGTTGGTATCCCGGGAACCTTGACTTTAATAATCCCTCTACTAGGCCCACTTTTTGGAGGAACTGGTAACGAACCGCTTTGGGCATTTGTAATTTTGGGAATAGTCGGCTGTATGTTTTGGAGTATTCCCCTGGTCGCCTGGTTTCTCATATCTTTATTAATGAAAAAAATAGGTTCACACACCGAATAAATACCTAAAGGATTCAAGGCATAGAGATATGTCTCACCCCTACCTCATAACAGCATTAATAGCGTCATCGCTACGTCCCCACCAGCCATCGCTCCCACTTGCGTACACGCCCATTTGCCCCAATGTCTGTCATGGCTAGCTACGCATTAATATAGCTGGTGCCAAGGCATACGGCCTAAGCTATACTGCGCATATAGGCAGGCCCGTGTCTCCCTTTAAGAGATCAAAGAGCGGCCAGCAGTCCGCCGTCGATGACCAACTCGGTCCCGGTTATGTAGGACGCCTCGTCGGAGGCTAAGAAGAGCACTCCATAGGCCACCTCCTCCCGCCGGCCGGCCCGGCCCAGAGGAATCTTTCCTATAACCTTCTCGCGGGCCTCCTCGGCAGCCACCGTCGACTGCGACGAGCGCATCATGGGTAGGGCCCCCGGGTGAACGGAGTTGACCCGGATGTTGTCCTCGGCGAACCAGACGGCAGCGGACTTGGCCAGAAGTCTAGACGCTCCTTTGGAGGCCGTATAACCGGGGTGGTTACCTGGCGATGCTGCAAAGCCAGACGTGGAGGCAATGTTGACGATGGAACCGCCTCCAGATTTACGCATTTCCCGCACTACATACTTGATGCCGAGATAGGAACCCGTGATGTTGACCTGCATCAAGCTATCCCACATCCTGGTATCGCCAAAGTCTTTAACGCCTGTCCCGCTGATCCCAGCGTTGTTCACGAGGATGTTCAGCGCGCCGAAGGCGGTGATGGTGGACCCCACCGCATCCTTCCAGTCCGCCTCTTTTGTAACATCTAGGTGGACGAATATCGCCGCCCCGTCGGAGTCCAAGATCTGACCGGCGACCTTCGAGCCCTCATTGTCGTCAATGTCCGTGACAACGACCTTGGCACCCTCCCGGGCGAACATCCTGGCCTCTTCGGCCCCCAGACCGTGGGCGGCCCCGGTGATCAGCGCGACCTTATGGGTCGAATCCGTCATCGGTTGAGGATGCGCGAGCAAAGGCGGTTACGCAAGCTCGCCCCTAACCGACGGCATTCATGCCGGAAAGCCCGATGAACTGCGAGGCGAGGTAGACGCCATAGGCAAACAGGAAGAAGCCAGCCAGCGATCCGGGCAGGCGTGTGCCGCGCGCGGTCA
>JASMAO010000104.1 GCA_030754315.1 SAR202 cluster bacterium | reverse complement strand
AGAACTAGGCTGGGAGTTATATATACCAACGGAATTTAGCTTTTACGTGTACGACTTGATTGTGGCCGCAGGTGAGAAAATCGCCCTCCAGCACGCGGGATTCCATGCCATGGAGTCGCTTCGGGTCGAGAAGGCGTATCGGGCCTGGGGAACTGATATTGTGGATCAGGATACCCCGTTGGAGGCCGGTTTAGACTTCGCAGTGGCTTTCGACAAGACGTCTGATTTCATAGGCAAGGAAGCCTTGCTTCGTCAACGCAGTCAGGGGTTGAGGAAAAAGCTGGCCGTGTTCACAGTAGACGATCCCACACCGTTGCTACTAGGCGATGAACCCATATTTCACGATGGGGTTGTAGTGGGTCGGATCACAAGCGGCGCCTATGGACATACTATTGGCCGGTCGATGGGTCTGGACTGGATAGAATCGGAAGTTGGAATCGACACTGCGATCTTAGAAGCGGGTGGTTATGAGATAGAGGTCGCTACCGAGCGCTTCACAGCCACAGCAAGCCTCTATCCGCAATACGATCCGAAGGTTGAGCGAGTTCGGGCATGAAATTTATTGAAGGTGACCGCAGGGAATGACACTCCGGAATTCCTTAGAATGATCCGCACTGCTGACGTTGTCGTAATCGGTGGTGGATGCATGGGAGCAAGCACGGCCTGCTTTCTCGCACGACTTGGCGTCACAGTCGCCTTAGTCGAAAAAAATTACTTCGCGTCCGGACCGACCGGTCAGTCCTCGGCTGTTGTTCGACAGCACTATTCGATTCAACAACTGGTTGCCACCTCTCTCAGGTCACTCAAGGTGTTCCAGAATTTCCATGAGGTGGTCGGCGGCTCCCCCGAATTCGTCAAAACAGGGTGGTTATTACTGGGCGACGATGGGTATGCACCAACCCTTCGGAGCCTTGTCGAGATGCAAAAGAAACTGGGAGTGAACGTGGAATTACTTTCCCCCACTGAATTGAATAGCCTCCAGCCTCAGACAAACGTGGAAGACGTTGTGTGTGTTTCATACCACCCTGACACCGGCTATGCCAATCCCGTAGCCACCACCAAACTCTTTGCTGAACGAGCGCAGCGTGATGGAGCTTACCTCTATGAAAACACAATGGTTACCGGCATCCGTGCTAAAGGCGGCAGGGTACATACAGTCACTACCTCTAAAGGAGAAATTGATACCCCCGTGATTGTAAACGCTGCTGGGCCCTGGGGTGGGAAGATTGGCAAGATGGTCGGTGTGGATCTGCCAATTGGTCCCACACGTCATCAAATTATCGTGTTCCAGAAACCATACGACTACTGGCAACCGGCCATGATTTACGCTGATCTTCTTCAGGATTCGTACTTCCGGCCTGAAGGGACGGACAAGTTTCTGGTGGGTGCGTCTAATGAAATTTTCAACCACGACAAGGTCAACCCTGATGATTACTCAGGAGAAGCTGATCCCGAGACCCTTCCGTGGTCGATGGAAAGGATTCGTCACCGCTTTCCAGTGATGCAAAGAAGTTCATATCGTGGAGGCTATGCTGCCGTGTACGATTCGACTCCAGATGAGCAACCGATAATTGGACAGATGACAGAGATAGATGGTTTTTACTGTCTAGTAGGCTGGTCGGGTCATGGGTTTAAGCATAGCCCCGCCATGGGACAATTAATGGCGGAAATGATTATTACCGGTACGGCCTCCGACGTGGATCTCTCCATTTTCAGCCCGAGTCGCTTTCGAGAAGGCTTTATCCTCAACGCAAAGGAATTCTGAACTTCGAGATTGGTATTAGCATACGCCGTTTCTGATGACGGCCATGAATTTGTTAGTCAAAGCGGATACTTCTTTGATGACGCCCATATGGTCACGCTAGGATATACTCAACAAAGGGAGGATCGGTCCGACTCATTAGAAAACACAGGAGACCAAAGAGGAGCTGCTAGCCCTCCTCTTTTTCCCCCCAGCAGGTCTGGCGTGGGCAACACCAACTACTCCCCGCACCACCTAGCCACCAGACCCACGCGCGTATACGTCTCCTAGGGGGGGGGTATGCGTTGCGGTGGGTGCCTTACGGACAAGAGTCTCATGGAGAGATCAACGAAAGCAGTGATCTGTGGCTACCATTTCAGCCTCCGCTTTATATCGGCGAGCCTCACGCCTGGATTTCATGTCCGTTCCCATATTCTCAAAAGGAGTGAAATCCATATCCTTCTTTGGTTTCAGACACTGGCCACTGAGTGGGTAGCGCCAAAGAGCTTATACGCGAACGATGTCACACCTGTCTTTTGTCCCCGCTAATGACCAGAGGCGTGAGATGTCACTAGGTTCTTCATTCTCATGAGTACGCCCGCTCTTGTCCGGGGCACGCCCATCAAAGCTGAGTTTGTTACTAGGCCGAACAGGTTTGTCGCGAAATGCTGTCTCGAAGACGGTTCGGTAGTAGATGCCTTTATGCCAAACCCCGGTAGGTTAGGAGAGTTACTTCTGCCAGGGGCTCGGATGATTCTGGAGGAGAATTCTTCCCTTACTAAGCGGAGGACCCGTTTCACTGCGGCCGCAGTGTACAGGCAAGACCAGCTAATTGGGCTGAATACTTTGAAGGCGAACTCTATAGTCTCTTATCTCATAAAGCATCAAATGGTGCCGGGCTTGGAAGGGATTCGTACCGTCTCTTCAGAGGTGGCACACGGAAGAAGCAGATTCGACTTTCTTGTTGAGAATGAAGCAGGGATGCGATTCTTTCTAGAGGTTAAATCGGTCACGCTCTGCGGTAACGGTATTGCCATGTTCCCCGATGCGGTGACTGGAAGAGGCAGTAGACACCTCGTGGAACTCGCTAAACTATCGGAACCGAAAGCCAAGAGCATGGTGCTTTTCCTCGTCCAAGGGAAGGGTCAGGAGATGTTTGTTCCTGACTACCATACGGATCTCGATTTCGCAAGGGTTATGTCACAGGTACGCAACAAGGTCAGATACGTGCCGGCCGCAATTGAATGGGACATGGAATTGAAGCTAAAGAACTCTGTTGAAGTGCTCAACATACCTTGGCATTTCATCTCAAAGCGATTGGTGGACACGGGAGCATATCTGCTTACGCTGAGAATCGACCACCGTTCAGGGATCAACATCGGTGCTCTCGGAGATTTGGAGGTTCGTTGTGGATATTACATCTACGTTGGCTCAGGAATGAGCAACCTCTCCGCACGAATAGCCCGTCATTTGAGGCGGCGAAAGAAACTCCGTTGGCACATCGATTATCTTTGCGATGTCGCAGATCGTATCCAGGCTTTCCCCATTAGGAGCCCTTGGTCAATTGAGACTGAAATCGCTACAGAGGTTGCGCGACTCTATGAGCCTTGTATGCCTGGTTTTGGCTCTTCCGACTCCCATCTGAGCACACACCTTTTTTTTAGCGAAACGAATCCTGTGGCACATGAAGCTTTCCAGAGCCTTCTTCTGCAATTCAGATTTGTGAGGCCCTAATTGTCCCTGCTGACACCCAAACCACCTGAATCAACTTACTATGCTGAACTCGAGGGTCGGATTCTTGTACAAGCTACTCTATTACCAGCCATGGGCTTCGAGTGAGGCTCGGCGGGGATTCGGGGGGCTATCGCTGAAAAGATACACTTTCCCTCACGGTCTCTCTTTTCCTCTAGGCGACTCGGGCGTGTTGGTCGCGTCCCCTTAATGATTGTCTTGAGAGTCTCACTCCCTCCGGATTTATCGGGACTTCAATACAAGTACGAGCACGCTCACCACCTGTGACAGGCTCATGTCTCTAGGGATAAGGTACAAGGCAATACTGTTACAGTATGTTGGATTTGATTAGATATTCGCAAAGGCAAGATCATGAACGAACTGACCAGGACTGCGAGCCCAGAAGAAGAAGAACTGAGACGCAAGAAAGAAGAGCTGGCTGCCTTGGAGGACCAGCTGGCAGACATTGAGCTAGAGGTAGGCACTTTACGTGCAGATAGCCAATCGTTTCTAGATACAGTAGCTTATGCAGTTGCCGCAAAACTCCTAGAACGAGACCTGTTAAAAGCCAGCCTAGCTGAAGCACGCCTGGCCCAAGCCCCAGACAACGAAGAGTTCAAGAATCAGGCGGATACAGCACGTGAAGAGGCCAAACAAGCTCAGGAAGAATACGACGCTTTCTCAGACGGTCCGGGCGCATCACAAAATTGGGAAAAGTTCGAGAGTGCGAGACGGAATCGCACGTCGGATGAGATAAAAACGCTTTACAGAAATCTGCTTAAACGAGTGCACCCGGACCTTACAACAAATCCTGAGGACAAAGAACGGCGTACCGCGTTCACGAAAGAGGTCATCGCAGCGTATGAAGCGGGA
>JASMAO010000103.1 GCA_030754315.1 SAR202 cluster bacterium | reverse complement strand
TAGCTATGATGGAAAAACTTGCCTCTGTAGAGCGGCGTTATCGGGAAATTGAGGCACTGCTGGCAGATCCGGAAGTGTCCTCGGACTACACTCGAGTGGAGGCACTTTCTAAGGAACTTGCCTCACTTAAGGATCTCGCATATCTGTCACGTGAGTATCGTGAAGTGCATGATCGAATCCAAGAGGCGCGCGAGATAATTAAGGATGGTTCAGACCAGGATCTGGCTGAGTTGGCTTTGGAAGAGATGTCAGATCTAGAGAATAAAAGAGCACAAATCGAAGAGGTGTTGAAGATAGCCCTGCTGCCTAAAGATATTAATGATGAGAAAGACGTAATGATTGAGATCAGAGCGGGAGCCGGGGGCGTGGAAGCTAGCTTATTCGCGGCGGATCTGTTCCGAATGTATTCACGCTACGCTCAAAGACAGAGTTGGCGCACCGAGGTAATGAACAGTACCGAGGGTGAACAAGGAGGAATTAAAGAGCTCGTTCTTCGGATCAAGGGTAAGGGAGCCTATAGTCGCCTGAAACATGAAAGTGGCGGCCATCGAGTTCAACGAATCCCAGTTACCGAATCCAGCGGGAGAATTCATACCTCTGCGGCTACGGTTGCCGTGCTAGCAGAGGCGGAAGACGTAGACGTAGACATTAAGTCGGATGATTTGCAAATCGACATATTTCATTCCAGCGGACATGGCGGGCAGAATGTGCAGAAAGTAGCGACTGCAGTTCGTATCACTCACTTGCCGACAAGAACGGTAGCCGTTTGTCAAGACGAGCGATCACAGTTGAAGAACAAAGAAAAAGCGATGGCTGTGCTCAGGACACGGGTTCTTGCCAAAGAAATTGAACGCCAACAACAGGAAATCAGCCAAGAGCGACGATCCCAAGTTGGGTCGGGTGATCGATCCGACAGGGTTCGAACCTATAATTTCCCACAAGACAGAGTTACCGATCATCGCGTGTCTTTAACGAGCCACAATATGGACCAAATCCTTGATGGAGACATTGATCAATTCATAGATGCCTTAACGACCAGAGAACAGGAACGATTACTTGAAGAGGCTGGTATATGAAAATGGTTGATGTTAGTGCTGAAGTAGCCACTGCTCTCACTTCATCGGGTATTTGCGAGGCATCATTGGAGGCTGAAGTTTTGGTGCGGTACGTACTTGATATGGACCGAGTTGACTACTTCTCCTCGTTGACAGAAACATTCAAACAAAGCGAAGAATGCCGTTTAAACAGCTTAGTTTGTAGGCGGATGTCAGGTGAACCCTTAGCTTACGTTCTGGGATGCCGTGAGTTTTACGGATTAAACCTTGTTGTTGACAAGAATGTATTGGTGCCTCGACAAGAAACTGAATCTTTGGCAGAAGAAGTCATAGAGTTTGTCAGGACACGGTTTCTTGAGCAAGTCACCATCGCTGATATAGGCACAGGCAGTGGCGCGATTGCTCTCGCGTTGGCTAGCAACTTGCCTGGGGCACGTTTGTTGGCGATCGATACGAGTAAAGAGGCGTTGGCTGTAGCGCAAGTTAATGTTAACAGTCACGGCTTCTCGGATCGAATTGACTTGATACAAGGAGATCTGTTGGAGCCATTGGATTATGCTGTCGATATTATTGTCTCCAACCCTCCTTATCTTTCCACCAGCGGTATCGCGAGACTCGCATTAGAAGTACAGTCAGAACCCACTCTCGCTCTTGATGGGGGAGACGATGGTCTGGATGTCACGAGAAGACTTTTCGAAAACGCTCCTGCCTATCTAAATCCAAGAGGGGCCATGTTTGTCGAGATTGATCCACCGCATCTCCATGATGCAATCGGCCTTGCACGCGCAGCTTTCCCTCAGGAAATAGTGGGCTTCTCCAATGACTTATTGGGTTTGCCACGGATTGTCCGAGTGGAGCTAAAGCGTGTTGATGATTGACGTGGGTGGCCATGTCGAACTATCACGGGTTTTTGGTAAAGAAGGGAGATGAGTAGTTGAAATGAGCGATCAATCCGACGAAGTCATGAACAGACTGGATCGATTAGAAGAGGCAGTTCAAATTCTAGAAGAACGAATAGACACTATTTATCCACGGGAGAACGTGGCATATCAAAGTATGCCTGCCTTGTCTAAGCCCGCTGATGGGGAAAACGTTGCAAAAACTCGAGCCACCAATCCTTCTGTCGACGAAAAATCTTTTGTCGAAACGGAAGAAACAGAGGGGCACTTAACCAACGTTGGGTCCCAGGCGAGTCAGGTAGCCCAGGCCGAATCCAAATCACGTGGCTTGAAGCGGCGGCGTTCTGAAAAGAGGCGAAGGAACAAATCGGATCAGTCTTTACGGAAGAAAATTCTCAGCAAGTTAAATTTTTGATAAAGTCATTATATTAGAGAAAATAAACCCAAGTAGTGCACCATCTCCCGTTGCCTTCGGTCGCAACCCAAACCATTACGGACGGACATAAATACGGACAATGATCGATCTTAGTAAGTATCGCCTTATAGACCTTTCCTATGAGCTTGTTCCTGGCGAACGACTTGAAGATGGACGTTATCTTCATGGGGAACCCTTATTCGGGCGTTCCGTGGAAGTAGAAGAATTCCATGCCTACAATGCACGCATGCATTTCATTCAGGCTCAAACTCATACAGGGACTCACGTTGAGGCCCCCTACAAATACGCTGATAATAAAGCCGACATTGGATCTATGCCGGTGGAATCTTACATCGGGGAAGCTGTTGTCTGCGACTTCTCTAATGTCGCCCCAGGCAACCCTATAGGTCCTGAGGAACTGCTTCGGGCAGGAGTTCGGGCCAAAGATATCGTTCTCTTAAGAAGTTCCTACGAGATTCACGGGGAGGAACCATTTCTTACTTTTGAAGCGATTGAATGGCTAATCGGGTTGCCAATCAAAGCAATTGGGATGGAAAATGTAGGGCACTCCCCACCCGGCACGCCATTTGGGCCTAAAGACGGTGACGGCAAGTTCTTACTTGCCGGCATCCCATTCCTTGACGCACTCACAGGATTAGATCAGATAACCAAGCCCCGTGTTTTTTTGATAGCCCTGCCCGTCAGAATGAGAAGGGTGACAGCTTCCTGGACACGGGCAATAGCCTTGGAAGAAATCTAGGAATGTGAGTACAAATCTGGTCGGTGCGGCGGCTAGCATCTGGTTCGTGTGTCAATGTGAAGAGCCTTAAGAAATCAAAGTGGGCCAAAACCCGTATTATCGGCCCATCACGTGAATTGGACAGCGTGGTTAGCCAAGACCAAGTTGTAGGTATTTGCCCTCTGTCTTAATGGAGGGAGCTAAGACCATCTCTGCTCGATGCATATCCTGAATGGTGAAGGCGCCTACCATGCCCATGCATACAGAAAGAGCTCCGATTAAGTTCTGGGTGCCGTCCGACTTTGAAGAAGGCCCATGCAGAATCTGTTTTAGAGGACCTCCCACCCCTACCTTTACCCGGGTTCCACGGGGCAGAGCAGGATCAGGGCTAGCCATTCCCCAGTTATACCCCCTGCCAGGCGCCTCCTCCGCTTGGGCTAAAGGCGTGCCTATCATTACGGCATCTGCTCCGGCGACAACTGCTTTACATAAGTCCCCACCGGTTCTGATGCCACCGTCCGTGACAATCGGCACATATCGGCCCGACTCTCGCTGATAGTCGTCTCTAGCAGCTGCGCAGTCCATCGTCGCTGTGACCTGAGGTACTCCTACGCCGGTAACCTCTCGCGTGGTACAGGCAGCGCCCGGTCCAACGCCGACAATCACACCGTCTATACCGGTTCGCATTAGTTCCAGAGCGACGTCGTATGTGACGCAATTACCAACCATCACTGGCACGTCCACCATTTCCAATAACTCTGAGAAAATCAAGCCTCGGGCGCTCTTGGAGAGATGCCTTGCCGTGGTGACGGTTGATTGAACCACGATCATGTCGGCACCGGCTGCGGTAGCAACAGGCGCGAAGCGCTTTGTGTTGGATGGTGTGATGGAAACAGCACACTTGGCGCCACTTGCCTTGATTTGCTCGATGCGTGTTGCTATTAGATCTTCTCTAACAGGCGCTGAGTAGATTTTGCGTAGCACTTCGCCTATTTGATCTTGAGGAGCGTCAGCAATTTCATTCAGCAAATCATCAGGAGCATCGTGTTTTGTTTGTAATCCCTCAAGATTCATAACACCAAGACCGCCTTGTTTGTCCATTTCTGATGCGAATTTCGGTGACCCTACTGCATCCATGGCTGACGCAATAATTGGTAGGGACATCTCAAAGTCTTTGACCGAGAACGCGGTACTAGTTTGATCGGGGTTTATGGTTACTCGGCCGGGTACGATGGCGACTTCACTGAAGCCGTAGGCACGCCTAATCTCTCGGATCTGAGGTGCAGCCATCAAGTGGTCTCCTGACCGGTGATTTAACAAGAAATCATAGAAGAGCTTAAGGTGATCCGTCAAGAAATGTGTTCGCGTAAAAATAGCGGGGTCCCATTGTGGCAACTTCTTCTTCAGGAAGAGCGGACCATGGGCACTGGCAGGACTCAGGAATTCTTTAACCGCTGACTATGGAAGTGACATTGGTGCGGGACGTTCGATAATCGCATCGTTATTTTGTTATTCAGCCGAGTGTGGACATTGAGGTTTGTTCGAAGCAGGATGTCGTTTGTCTTGGAACCAGCATATAGATCTTTTTATCTTTTTAATTGAACGCTTAGAAGTTGCGCTATTCTAGAAGACAACAACGCCCGTCCCAAAGTATTTGAAGTTACAAATTTGGATAGACAGCGCGTGGTCTGAGGAAAACAGGAATGGCTATAACCTCGATTGGCTTCTCCGCTTATTAAATTGAGGGGATTATGATTACGCGACGGCTGCACCTGCCCCTAAATCTTTGTCGGGGTAGGAGGTATGCTCACGGTGACAAACCCCCCAAAGATGCTATAATCCGCCGCATTAGAGACGGTTCCATGCCCTAAATTCGAGCTAGCGATTGTGGAGGTTTAGCTTGGCTAATACTAGTGCGACATTGGACAAAAAGACACTTCTTTGGATGTACGAAACCATGGTGGTAATTCGGAAGTTTGAGGAGAGTTCCAAACGCGAGGCCGATGCCGGAAAGTTACGCGGCATGCATTCGTCTATTGGACAGGAGGCAGTGCCGACAGGAATTAGCGCTCATCTCCGAGACGACGACTATGCACTGGGCACTCATCGCAGCCACCATCACTGCATCGCAAAGGGCGTCGATTTGAATGAGATGATGGCTGAGTTACTTGGAAAAGCGACCGGCACGAATAAAGGCAAAGGCGGTACGATGCATATCGCTGATATTAACAAAGGCATGCTTGGTGCGAACGGGGTTGTAGGGTCCAACATACCAGTAGCTGTCGGCGCCGCGCTTAGTGCCAAAGTCAAAGGCAATGACAGTGTTAGTGTGGTTTATTTTGGTGATGGTGCGGCCAATCAGGGCAGTCTACATGAAGCTATGAATCTTGCTAGTATCTGGAAACTTCCGGTCATCTTCGTATGTGAGAATAACCGCTACGCGGAGTCGACACCCTTTGAATATTCTGTGGCTGGTGAATCTGTGGCAAAACGGGCAGAGGGTTATGCAATGCCAGGGGTAGAAGCAGATGGACAGTCTGTTCTCGAAATGTGGGAGGTGGGCAAAGAGGCTATCCGGAGGGCCCGTGCAGGCGAGGGGCCGACATTAATTGAGGCGATGACTTACAGGTACCATGGCCACTTTGGTGCCGATGATCCGTTAAACTACCGGACCCAAGAAGAAGAAGACTACTACGAGGCGAGGGATTGTGTTGAGCAGTTGAAGAATCACATCCTTGATACAGGGAAGGCTACGGAAGAAGAACTCGCTTCGTTAGACGAGAAAGCAGGCGTCTCGGTGTCAGCAGCGACTAAATTCGCCGACGAGAGTCCGTTCCCACTTCCAGAAGAATTGACCACTGACGTTTATGTGAATGTGTAGGGTGCTGGCTATAACCTAAAAATTGGGGGAATGGGGCTAAAGCAAAAACAATTGTGTTTACATTGTTGGTAAACAGAAACACACATAGCTGGAAGTTGGGAATTGGGGCGGATAAACTGCTTGGACAAATTCTCAAAGGCCTAGGTGCTTCGCCAAATTAAGTTTGAATAGTAGCTAATTAACTGATCAAGGAGCGGATGAAAATCGTTATGAAGCCAGATGTATTGAAGAAGCAAGCATGGAAAAGCCAGGGTCCGCCTAGCGATAAGACCCGTAAACTCACCTTCATCCAGGCCGTAAACGAGGCTATCCGCCAGGCAATGAGGGAAGATCCTACCGTGATAGTAATGGGAGAGGACATCGCAGGTGCCCCAGGGCGAGAAGAACAAGGCTTCATCGATGCATGGGGCGGCCCAACACGGCTAACGAAAGGTCTTATTCAAGAATTCGGCCCGGAACGTATTCGAGATACACCCATATCAGAAGCTGGGTTTGTTGGGGCGGGGGTCGGTGCTGCGGCCACCGGGCTCAGGCCTTTAGTCGATTTGATGTATGCGGGGTTCTTCGGTGTGTGCGCTGATCAGATTACCAATAACGCCGCCAAAATGCATTATATGTTTGGTGGCAAGGTCAATGTGCCATTGACAATAATGACAAACATAGGAGCAGGTGCCAACTCAGCTGCGCAGCACTCCGAAACGATTTACTCGGTATTTGCTCACTATCCTGGACTTAAGTGTGTGGTGCCCTCCGATCCCTACACAGCTAAAGGATTGTTTATCTCGGCAATTCGTGACAACGATCCAGTAATCATTTTCAATCACAAGCTGCTGATGGGTATGCGTGCAGGCCCTGAAGTTCCTGAAGAGCCATACGAGGTTCCAATCGGCAAAGCGAATGTTGTTCAGGAGGGGGCTGACGTAACACTGACGGGGGTCGGATATACGACGCAGATCTGTATAGAAGCCGCTGCGGAGCTAAGTCAGCAAGGCTATTCGGCGGAGGTAGTTGACCTCCTGACCGTGTCCCCAATGGACGAAGAGACTGTTCTGGAGTCTGTCAAGAAGACGCGGAGGATTGTAATCGTGGATGAAGATTATCCTCGATGTAGCTTCGCTTCTGATGTATCAGCCCTTGTGGCGGAACAAGCGTTTGACTATCTCGATGCTCCTCCTTGTCGAGTGACGCCGCCTCATACATTAGTGCCATACAGTCTTGCACTAGAACCACTTTTCATTCCGACTGTGGAAAGGGTTGTGGCAGCTGCGACGGAAGTATTGCAGTAATCTAGAAGACTAGGAGAAGGAGTAGCAATGGCTGTTCCTATAGTCATGCCCAAACTCGGCCAGATTATGGTTGAAGGCGTTGTCAACAAGTGGCACAAAGCTGAAGGTGAGGCGGTGGTTGAGGGGGAGATTATTGCAGAGATAGAGACGGAGAAACTTAACTATGACCTAGAGGCGACCGCCAGCGGGTTGTTTCATCAGGTAGCTCCTGAGGGTGCGGTTGTGGCTGTAGATGAGGTAATGGGATATGTGCTGGAAGAAAAAGAGAGCCCACCGGAAGTGTTGGTCGTAGAGCCTTCGGTAAAAGCGTCGGCATCTGTCCCGTTACCCAAACCGAACGCCCCAGCGCAAACTGGGGGTGAGGTTCGTTCTTCTCCCGGGGCCCGAAAATTAGCCACGCATCTCGGGATAAACATAGCGCAGATCACTCCCACCGGGCCCCGCGGAAGGGTGGTTGAAGCTGATGTTCGACGTCACGCTGATCAGCAGAGTCCAGGCGCAATTACTCCAGCTATGCCTCCAGGCCTGGAACCATCCGAGACGATTCCCATGTTAGGAATGCGAAAGTCGATAGCCGAGCATATGAAGAGCAGTCTTTCGAAAACGGCCCAACTCACATTCTCATTGGAGATGGACGTGACGGAGGCGCAGAGACTGCGAAGGGAAAATTCCCGGGCAGGAGTGAATCTAACTATAGGAAGTGTGTTTATAAAGGCCTGTGCCCAGACACTCAAGCGACATCCGGAGCACAACACTATTCTGTTTGATGGGAACATATTCTATTTCGATGACGCCAATATAGGGATGGCGGTATCAGTGTCTGATGGTCTCATCGTCCCGGTTGTGCAGCAGGCGGATAAAAAAAATATTCTAGAGATTGCGGCTCAGGCACAGGAATTGGCGGAAAAAGCGCGTGAAGGGAAGATACTTCCAGACCATCTGTCTGGAGGCACATTCACCATTAGTGTCCTTGGCTCTGTAGACGCCTTTACCCCAATCTTGAATGCTGGCCAAAGTGCTATATTGGGGGTCGGGCGGTCTCTTGACAAACCAGTTGTCAAAAAAGGAGAAGTTGTTGTTCGCGAGATGATGACTATAAGTCTCACTGTTGATCATCAGGTGATAGATGGAGCTGCTGCAGCTGGCTTTCTGCGTCGACTTCAACAGATTATAGAAAGGCCGGCGGCGTTGTTTAAGTAAGTAAGGCCGTTCTCTGGCCAAGGAGATTCTTTAATCTCCCTGAGAATAAGTCTAATAAAGGTGTGTGCCTAGACGCAATAATGTTTGCGCGAAAATTATATGAAACATAGGGGGTGACTTTGCCTAGACATGAAGGGTGCAACATGAGAAATTTTAAACGAACTGTTTCGCGGGGCTTGTAGAGTCTCCCTCAAACAGTGGTTGGATTGTACACAAAGGTAGTGGTCTTGATTCTGGGACGGATGCTGAAGCGAATTCGGTGGGACCAAGAGGGTTTGTCTCGGTAACCGTTGGAGGTTCGGGTTTTATAGACTAGGTAATTAGGTATTTGGAGGATTACACATGGAAGGTTTATTTTTAGTCCTAATCGGTGGGGTTTTGTTTTCTCAGGCCTGGTATGTCCTTGGAATGTATTCAGAAGGTCGAAGTATGGGCATATTTGTGGGAGGCATGGGTCTGCTTGCCCTCGGCACGGTCGTCTTTGCATTTGATCCGGTTCTTCTCACAGGATTAGACAATGGCAAAACTGTTGCTGGTGGAGCCCAAGTCCTCGGTCAAATAACCGTGATGAAGACGGTAATTGTTGTGTGGGCGCTATATGCTATAGGTGTGGCTGCCAGTGGGTTGTGGGATTTCGATGAGCGAGCCATTGGTTTTTACAGTGCATTCGCCGCCATAGCGACTCTAGTCCCATTCCTGTTCTTTGTCGGCGAGCTGGAAAGAGTATATGGCGGTATGGTTTGGCTGAGTCTTTCAGGTGCTACGCTGATACTCACGATGGTGGCTGCAGTGATGTTTTTCTACCAGGCGTTACAGTTCAACGGATTACGCCTGCTGTCCGGGTGGTCTCTCCTCATAGGCGGAATTGCTGTAGGCGGTATAGGGCTGGCGATTGTAGGATTCGTTGGACTTAACTAAGGGATTTATTTAGGCACTGAAAATTGTGACCCGGGTGGCCGACGATTCGAACCTGCTGTAGAGCAGTTGATTTAGATGGCCCCCGGGTTCAGTGTGTTAGCTGTGGCGCCAATTGATTTACAGAGGCCGCTTTTATGAATAGCCAACTTTCTATAGAAGACATCTTCCTTGAGAGTGACCGAGAAGCGCAACGGTTTCGGTGGAGCGGCACCTTCTCCGACTATCTCAAGATTGTCATAGATAACCCGCAGATCTCCCGATTGTCGCATTCCCTGATCTACGATGCCATAGTTTCGGAGGGTGTTGATTCCACTCCAGATGGCCAGTCTGTATATGGCCTGTTTAAGAATTCGCTATTCGGATTGGAGGCTCCTTTAGATAGGGTGGTTCAGTATTTCGCGTCTTCAGCACAGAGGCTCGAAGTGCGCCATCGGGTGTTGTTACTTCTGGGGCCTCCGGCTAGTGGCAAGTCTACGTTGGTAGCACTGGTCAAGAAGGCGCTGGAAAGTTACACGAGAACCAGTGAAGGATCCGTATTTGCTATTGAAAGTTGCCCTATGCAAGAGGAGCCGTTACACCTCATCCCGGAAATGCTGCGTCCTAAATTAGAGGAACAATACGGAATTTATATAGAGGGTGAGTTGTGCCCAAGATGTCGATATTTACTCAAAACCAAATACTCGGGGAGAATATCGGAGATGCCTGTGCGGAGGGTCGTCTTCTCTGAACAGGAAGCGATAGGTATTGGTTACTACATTGCCACTAACCCGAATCCATCAGATGCGTCGCTCCTTGTGGGGAGCATCGATTTGTCCCAGCTGGACGGTGACCGGTTGGAAGTAGCCGGGAAGGCTTTCAGGTTGGATGGCGAGTTCAACGTTGCCAATCGAGGTCTCATAGAGATGGTCGAAATCTTCAAGGCGGACCAGCATATGTTGACGACGCTGCTGGGATTGGCACAAGAGCAGCTTATAAAAATGGACCGATTCGGATCCGTGTACGCAGATCAAGCCATAATAGGCCATTCAAACGAAGGCGACTTTGCCACTTTTGCCGCAGACGAGACTTCGGAGGCTCTTAAAGATCGGATTATAGCAGTCCAAGTTCCGTACAACCTGCGCGTGTCTGAGGAAGTCAAGATATACATTAAGATGCTGGAAACCAGCGATATAGAAGGGGTGCACGTAGCTCCGCTGACTTTGCCTTCAGCCAGTACGTTAGCTGTTCTCACACGACTGGCTCCCCCTATAAAGCAAGGCATGAGTTTGATTGAGAAGCTTCGCCTCTATGATGGCCAGATGCTGTCGAACTACACCAGAAAAGACGTGGATCTTATGCAAAGCCATCAACTTGATGAGGGGATGAAAGGGATGTCTCCTCGTTATGTTATGAATAGGCTGGGTGCGATAGCGGCGCACCCGGATACCTCGTGCATTTCCCCTGTAGCAGTGATAGATAGCCTGTGGAAGGGCCTTGAAGAAAATGTCAGCTTGGATCAGGAGAGTCAAGCAAAATTCGTAGGCTTCGTTGAAGATTCTGTTAAAGAGTATACCGAGATGGCGATACGGGATGTACAGTGGGCCTATGAAGAGGAGTTCGACAAGGCTGCCAGTATGCTGCTGGGAAGCTATTTAAACAGCGTGTTAGCTTATTGCGAAAAAATTGAGGGTAAGAAAAATGAAACCCGCCGGAAAAGGGATTCCAGCGAGAGGGACATGCGCGAAATCGAGCGTTCTATAGGGATCGCAGAACGTAGCAAGGATGAATTCCGACAGGAAATTAATGGAATTTACCAAGCGTGGAAGAAAAAGGACTGGGAGTTCAACTACAAGAGCGACACACGCCTCCGAGCCGCAATACAAAACAAACTGTTTCCGAGCCGTAGAGAACTGGAGAGGGCCCTTAATGAACCGAGGTTTGCGCGGCAAAAAGTCGAGTGGGCGAGAAGGCGGGTTGTCATTGCAGGTCGGCTGGTTGAGTCATGTGGATACTGTAATATATGCGCCGAAGACACGATTAGCTACGTGGTGCATGCTCTCAAGAACCGTCCGGTGTTTAAGACCCCCAAGAACGATGTAATTGAGTGGTTATGGCCTCTTCACGGCGATGTTGACGTTCCTGATCTCCTAGATGGTTCTGATAATGAGTAGCTATTTTAGCGCTTAGATTTACACTGTCGTAGGTACCGTGGCCATAGAGCTTGAGTGGCGGAATTGATTATATCTGGCCATTCTTGCCTGGCATCGTGCTGCGCACCTTACTATTCTAGGTTTATTTCTGCGGATCCCCAGCGGAGTTCGTGGTTTTTCCGGAGTTCATTAAGTTGGCTGAGGAATTCACGTGACTGTATGTGGTCGGTGGTCATTATTATGGCATCCTCTCTATTGTCTGAGTAGTAGTTTTTTCGCATGCCTCGGTCGGTGAATCCGTACTTTAGATATAGAGATCTGGCTACTATATTAGATGGGCGTACTTCGAGAGTTGCCAAGGAGGAACCCCGACATATTGCATGGTTCAGCGCAGCTATGAGCAACAACTCCCCGACGCCCTTCCCTCTATAGTCATTGGCTACGCCAACGGTAACAATATGGGCTTCATCTGTCATATACCAGGTGCCTTCGAAACCCACAATGATCTCGCTGTCTGGAATATTTGCAGCGCGTTTTTTTGCCGTGCTGCCGTGCTTAGTTGGGTTTGGAGCAATGCGGAGGTGTGTTTAGGCGGGTTGCTGGGTAGGGGCTGTGTTGCAGTAGAGTTTTTTGTCAAGCGTTTTGTTGTGAAAAACGCGTGGGCTACAAGATAGCTGGCCCTTTCGTTATTTAACTCCCGGTGGAACGAAGTGGGAGGAGTTAAAGAGGGAAACGCGTCTCGTTCTATCTCACTGGCCCGTTTTGTACCGTTCGTAGTTAAAGGCCTGACTGCAAACTGCGATGCAAAGGGCTTTTCTAAGCGAGGCAGGATTTTCATCTGCAGAGATTTTAGCATACGCTTCTTCAGCCTCTAAACGCACGAGCCACTATCTATCTTCGGACCGGTGCGTTATATAATTGGGGGGAGCAAAAAGGGTGATGACTTCGAGGAATAACGTGGCCGATTTTATAGACAGGTCAGCCATCCAGGGCGTCTCCGACATCCGTGTACATGATGATCTAGAAGATTTTGTTAGGGGCGCACAATCGGGTGATGCCAATTCGCTCGCACAACTATACGACCGTTTCTATGACCGAATTTTTCGGTACGTTTCTTTCAAGATTGGTAATGTATCTGAAGCAGAAGATATAACTGAAGAAGTTTTTCTCAGGTTGTTAAAATCGATTTCCTCCTTTAAATTTAAAGGATCTCCTTTTTCATCATGGCTGTTCCGGATCGCCCATAATCTGGTTGTGGACTACTTTCGCAAGAATGGCCGAAGGCAGGTTCAACCACTGGACGATGCGTTAATGATACCGGACCCCTTTTCCCCTGACTTAGATCATCGGCTTGATGTGAATCTGTTGATGCGGCAGGTCAACGTAGCAATGGAGAAACTAACAGATTTGCAAAAAGAGATCATCACGCTGCGTTTCGTGGGACAGTTGTCCGTTCGGGAAACAGCGGAGGCTGTTGGCAAGAATGAGAGTGCCGTTAAAGCCTTACAGCATGCCGGGATTAGGAATCTTCGACGAGGAATGAATGTTGCCCAGGCATGTCCCAAAGGATTAGAGGGGCAAGTCCAATGAATGAGAAACTCCACGATCGGCTCAACGATTGTCTGGAAATGTTATTGGCCGGGAAATCGTCTATCTATTGTCTAGAAAGATTTCCTGAACATCGGGAAGAACTGCGACCACTTTTGGAAATGGCGGAATTGACTATGGTTGCGGCAACGAGCATCCCGTCTAATCAGAAGGCGAAAGCGTATGGGCGTACCAAGTTGATGTCGGCACAGCCACCAGTATTGGCACGGGGCCGTTGGTTCAGGGGACTAAGCTGGCACTTGAAAGTACCAAGAAAGGTTTATGCAGGAATAATGGCAACATTTATTGCTGTTGGATCTATGCTAGGAACGGATGTCTCCTCTGCGGACAGTGTTCCTGGAGAGACCCTTTATTGGATAAAGGTTCAGCGAGAACACATATCGCTCATACTTCCCCAATCAGATATTTCGAGGGCTGAGACTCACGCCCGTTTAGCTACTACCCGGTTCCATGAAATGACCCGTCTTTCTGGTTTGGGTCGCCTTGATGAAGCTCAAGAGATGGCGAAACGCATCCGGTTCCATCTTGGAGAGACTGCCGATTTTATCGGAGTTCAGACTGCCGTCGATCGAATTGAAATGCCGAACAGGAGAGTCCGGCAGGGTTACCCTTCTGAAACCACCCGATTGAAAAGTTCCCTTCGACAAGACATGTCAGCATTGAGATCCAATTTCGATATCATGACTGCCGACATGGCCCCTTACGACAGGGAAAGATTTGAGACCCTTGTGCGTCGCTCGAATATCGACTACTTTACGCTAATTTCGGCGCTTGATGGCCAGCCGATTTCTTTGCCACGCCCATTCTGGAGACTGGAGAATGGGCTTTCTCAATAAGAGCGAAGGCTTCTGCAGGCTCCGTTTTACCCGATTATACGCTTGTTTCTTATTGTGAAAAGGATCCACACAAATTGTGAATGGGCCTGGCACGTTCCTTGATCACGCAGTTCTTTTTGCCGCTGTTTCCTCAAAGAGATTAAAAAAACTATGCCTCATAAATACTTGAATTTATGAGTTATGTGACTAGAATTAGTTGAAGTAAGTTATGCCTATGTGCTCAACGTCAGGCCACCGCTTCATATGAATGTAATTTCCAGAATTGTCCGTATAGTTTTTGTTCACAAATGGCTACTGCTCAGCACCTACGCCGTCACGATCGGTGCTACTGCGTCGCACCTCGCACTCCCCCGATTGTTTGGAGAGACTATTGACCTCATTGCTGAAGCTCACCAAACCGGAACCCTCTCTGACAGAATGGTGTTCTGGGCCGGAATACTTATATTAGCAATCGGGACGGCTAGGGGGGTTTTGTCCTTTGCCCAGAATTATCTTGCGGAACATATGTCACAAGTTATGGCCTATGAGATGCGCAACAAGTTCTACGATAAGATTCAGCACCTGAGTTTTGCCTTTCATGACAAACAACATACAGGCAACCTTATGTCGAGAGCGATAACTGACATCGACGCAATGAGAATGTTCGTCAATACTGGTATGGTCCGCACACCTTATTTCCTTGCGCTATTTATCATAGTCCCGGTCCTTCTAATTAGACTGGATTGGCGCCTAGCCCTCCTAAGTATGAGCTTTATGCCAGTTGTCGTTTTCATAGCTGTTGTTTTGAGGTTACGTCTTAGAACCACCTGGCTGGCTATCCAGGAAAAAATGGCTGACC
>JASMAO010000102.1 GCA_030754315.1 SAR202 cluster bacterium | reverse complement strand
GCCACGTTTCCTGCGCTGCATCGCTAATACAAAATCTGCTGCCGAGATCAAGGACTCCATGGCCAAACTCATATCACTTGGAGAGAGTTGGTTTGGGTCACCAGTGGATGAAAGTCACGGGATAGGAAACGACAGTGGTATCTACATGTCCGTGATGCTCAAGTGGAATGGTGGACAATGCGCCATGGTGAGCGTAACGGCCGTGCCTAACATAAGCTTCCCGAATTTTGATCTCATGCTCATAGGTAGCAGAGGAACCCTTTACCATGAAATATAGCCAATTCCGTACTACGAGACTGAATTTCCATGAGTAAGTATGGCGTTCTATTAATCGGCGGAATGCGTACTCACCAAGAGAACCACGCAGAGATTTTTGCAGCCAATCCTCATTGCAGACTGGTAGCAGCAGCCGACGAGTCAAACATCCCGGCGTGGATCTCCAAACTAAATGAAGATTTGGCAATGGTCCATGGAATTCCATACATACCAGATCTCGACAAGGCATTAGCACGCGATGATATCGACATCGTCAGTGCCACACCGCAAGTAGAACGACGGGGCAGAATTGGCGCCCGTTGTATAGAAGCCGGTAAGCACGTCTATTTTGACAAACCGCTGGCAGGCACCGTCGAAGACCTAGACCTTATAGTGAATGCTGCGAACTCCTCAAAAGTGATAACCCAGATGTTCTGTCAGAATTTGTCGCCATGGGTTAGGGATGCGGAGAAAACGGTAGTTGATGGCGAAATAGGCGACCTAAAGGCTATACACATAGAGGGTTTATTTTCCAAAGGACGTGCAGGCAGCATCCCTCCTGGCACAATACGAAGTAAAGAAACAGAACATCCACAGCAATATACGTTCATCGAAGGCAAGCGCGAGATGTTTGACGTCACCATATACAGTATGGCAATGCTGAGAGCGCTGACATCCCACAAAATAGAATCTGTCTACTGCCAAACGAGTAATTACTTTCACGCCGAGCACGTCGAAATGGACGTGGAGGACTTCGGGGCGATGGCTCTAACATTAGAAGGAGGGCTAACCGCGACGGTAATTGGAGGTCGGTTCGGGTGGATGAGCCACCCCGGGAATGGGCCTCAACGCATCGTACTCATAGGAACCCATGGCCGTATGACATTTGACAACTCTCGCCCACGCATTGAAGTTTATAACGATGAGCCAGATTCCCAGATGCCACCAACGCACCCTCTCGATCCGAGTGGGATGTGGTCATCAACACTAGCTGAGTTGAGCATTACACCAAAGCAACGATGGGTGTCGTTAGACCAGTCGAATGTGATGGCACAGGATATCTCTGCCTTCATTGACTGTATTGAGTCAAACAAATCCCCCGCTATAACCGCGCAGGTCGCTGCACCTTTAACTGAAGCCATTTTAGGAGGGTATGTCTCCGCATCCCGAGGGGAAGTTGTGCAACTTCCCCTTCCCCGTCAATAGAGTATACAACACACTTGGAAAATCAACGAGTTCGAAGAATTAGTCATGTTTGTTGAACCGAGAATGGCTCAGTAATGTCATCCCAAAACATCTTTTGCAACCATAAACACACCTTCCGAAAACCATCATGCTAATTGTGGACGCGCATGCTCATGCCGGATTGAATTGGTTCGAGCCTGTAGAAAGCCTCGTCTTTCAAATGGACCAAAACAATGTGGACAAAGCGGTCCTTATTCAACATGGGGGCACGTACGACAACACATACCTTCTCGAGTGCGCACGCCAATATCCGAAACGATTCGCAGTCGCTGCGATTGTAGATACGACTCTAGAAAATGCCCCTACAACCCTGAATCACTGGGTTAAGGCGGGAGTAACAGCGATACGGCTAGGCCCAATGGAAAGAACACCCGGAACCGATCCTCTTGCAATTTGGCGCAAAGCATCGGAACTTGGTATCGCTGTGAGCAGTCTCGGAAAGATCGATGAATTTTCCTCTGACCAGTTCCGTAAATTGGTCCAAAGCATACCGGATTTAAAAATTGTGATTGAACACTTTGCTGGAGCACATAGTCAGCTAAATCCCCCATATACAGCCTACAAAGCAGCAATGAAACTTGCACAGTACCCGAACACGTATATCAAAATAGGTGGCCTTGGTGAAATCAGTGCACGTCCGCCCATACTACGTCCGGAGTTTCGACTGGACCACACACCACCTCTGATAGAAATGGCCTTGGAATCTTTCGGCCCAACCCGTGTGATGTGGGGCAGCGACTTTCCCCCTGTCAGCAATAGAGAAGGCTATCGCAACGCTCTGCACGGAATCATGGATCATCCTGCCCTAGCTAACAACAATGACCGTGAATGGGTTATTGGCAAAACAGCGGCAGGAGTTTTCAACATAGACCCAGGATCATCTACGCCGATATCAACAGCGTAGGTGAGATCGTCTCAAACAGTTCATTTCAGACTGATTCACGTTACTAATTACGCAAAAATTAAGGATTGAAATGGTCGTATACCGCCCTCGAGACCGCGGCGAGACGACGGTCGATAACCTTCATATCTGTAACGTGCTTGGACATTATCGAACCTATGTAGGGTCCAGAGGGAGAAAAAACTATACCGACGTCACAACGCACCGAAGGCACACCACCAGTCTTATGGGCAACAATTGTACCCAAGGGTAAATCTGCTGGAATTATGGTGTTTTGTTGTTGGTGATCAAGAATATTCATCATCTCGTCTCTCGACTTAGAGGAGTGCATCCCGCCAGTGTAGATAACCTCTAGCAACCTCATCATATCCGATGGAGAAGAAACGTTACCCAGGTCCTCAGAAAATCCTGCAGCATTAGGAAGTATTTCTTGCCTGGCGAGTCGGGTAGTTACCTGAGCATTGCCCAACGAAATGTCGTTAGTACTGACACCAAACATGCTGTATAACATTTCCCTACATGACATTGGAAGTTTTGTTTCGGTCAAACCGAGATCCCGCATCGTATCATTGAGTCGTTCTCTGCCTATCAGGTTGTAAAGTATGTCAGTCGCCGTGTTGTCACTTATGATTATCATAAGCATGGCCAAATCATGTATGCTGAGCCGCAATCCATTGGCCATTTCCTTTAGAACCCCACTGCCTGGAGAACGATCTGCATCTGTCAACTCCACCCGGCGCTGTGTGTCAATAATGCCATCGTCAACTTGACGATAAAGCTCGGCGAGTATAGGCACCTTAAACGTGCTAGCAGGAGGGTAAATCCCACTGGCACCGCCGCTGAATTCTTGGAGAGATTCCATGTGCTTGGCAACAAATTGCACTTCTCCAGGCACATTAGCAATCGCTTCCTGTACAGTTAACATGATTCCATCCTCCATCCATTGGACAAGAACAATATCACATTACAAAATGCTATTTAACGACCAGATCCATGTTGTAAACACCGAAACCTGGGAAGGTAATATTTCCAATGAATTATTTTGATGGGTTCTCTACCAGGAAGCTTCATAAGTATCAGTCATTCTCCAACTACTCTTGGTAGATGAGATCCATTTGACATTTGCTTGACCGTATTAAAATGCAGCCATACACTGCCAATAAGTCTAGCTCTGTGATGTTTTAAAACGAGTCGGTGCTGAATTTGACCCTCGATTTTGTAGAGGAGCATAACTATGAATGCCACACCAAAAAGTAAAGATGATCTCAAGATGGGGTTGCCTGATACGAATACCTCAGTAAGTATAGATGGACTCGACGCCACCATACGTATTTACCGTGACGATTACGGAATCCCGCATGTCAAAGCGAGCACGGTACACGATGCTTTTTTTGGACAGGCATTCGCAACCGCGCAAGACCGCCTATGGCACATGGACTATGATCGACGTCGAGCATACGGACGATGGTCAGAATACACCGGGGCAGAGAGCCTGGCCGAAGATATCCAGATGCGTAAATTCCAAATACTGCCCTCGGTAAAAGCAGATTATGATGCAGTTGACAGCGATACAGTTGCAATGCTCAACGCATATGCAGAGGGGGTTAACTCATTCATCCAAAACACCAAAACGTTACCCGTCGAATACGCCCTTGTGGGAAATACTCCAGAGCGATGGCAACCATGGGATTGTCTCGCTGTTTACAAAGCTAGACATATCTTAATGGGTGGATTCGATGTAAAGCTATGGCGAGGCCGTCTTGTCAATCAACTCGGTGTTCAACAAGCCTCCGAATTACTACGACGAGACTCCAAAAAGGATTTGATTATAGTACCGCCAGGTGCCCAACAAGACGGAATAAGTACCGGCCCGTTACCGATATTTAGCACAGCAGCCAAACACCTTAGTATGCTTGGCGACGGTGACTCAGGCAGTAATAACTGGGCCGTCCACGGAAACCGAACCGCCTCTGGAAAACCGCTGCTCGCTGGCGATCCTCATCGCTCACTAGACACACCCAACGTCTATTACCAAAACCATATCGCTTGTCCTGAATTCAACACGATAGGACTATCTTTCCCTGGTTTCCCCGGCTTTCCACACTTCGGGCATAACGACTATGTGGCCTGGTGTATAACACACGCCGCCGCTGATTACCAAGACATCTATATCGAGCAATTTAACCAAGATAATCCCACCCAGTACAAATTCAAAGGTGAGTGGCTAAAGGCAGACATACGACGTGAAAAGATCGTTGTGAAAGGCAGCACTCCTGTGGAAATCGACGTTACTGTTACACACCACGGGCCTATAATTATCAGCGAACCTGAATCCGGATATGGTGGTGCCTTCAAATACTCCGCTACATCCGAACCAAATTTGGGTTCACAGTCCATACTTCAGATGCTGAAATCGACCAATGTGAATGAACATGACGAATCGATGCGAAACTGGACCGACCCCTGCAATAACTTCGTCTTCGTCGATATCCATGGAGATATCTCCTACCTTACCAGGGGAAAGATACCAATTCGATCGGAGGCCAATGCGTGGATGCCAGTTCCGGGATGGACAGGAGATCATGAGTGGACAGGAACCATACCTTTTGAAGAAATGCCCAGGATCAGGAACCCCGAAACTGGCTACATAGTGACCGCCAACAACCGAATCATAGGGGACGACTATCCACATTACATCGGATTGTTCTTCTCAGCCGATTTTCGCGCACGCCGAATTACCGAGCGTTTGAAGAAGATGACTGCGGCCACTGTGTCTGACATGCAGTCGGTCCATGCTGACCGCATCTCGATCCCGGCTCATGCCTACATCTCTCTCCTTTCCCACATCAGGCCAACGGGTAATCTCACACTGAAAGCCAAAGAGATGTTGATGCAATGGGATGGCGCTATGGAACAGGATTCAGCTGAAGCAGCTATCTATAGCGAGATGCGGTTGAATTTGGACCGCCCCATATTGCGCCACCTACTTGGACCTCTGTTTGATGAAGCGGAGAAGGCCACAGGCAGAGGGGCGCCATTCCACGTAGGTCATTTACGATCAATGATCGTTGGCATGATCATTGAAGAAAATGCCGATTGGCTCCCACCCAAAACCACTTGGCGATCGCTACTCTCTGAGGCCCTAGAAAACGCGGTAGAATCGCTTGCAAATCAACTAGGTACCGACATCAAAACCTGGACCTGGGGCGCTATTCACGGTACCAATCCCGCGCATACCCTTTCCTCTTCTGTCCCAGAACTTGCACAAATACTAGACCCACCATCTGTCTCTATGAGCGGTGATGGAGACACCCCACAATCAGCGAGTTATTCCTTGGGTGATCCATATACCGTGACCGGAACATCCGTAGCGCGGTACGTCTTCGACCCCAGTAACTGGAGCAATTCGCGCTGGGTTGTACCTCTGGGAGCATCGGGACACCCCGGAAGTGACCACTATGCAGACCAAACCCCCATCTGGTCACAAGGCGACCTTATACCAATGTTATGGGAATGGGAAACATTAGAGGGGATGGAAGTGCAGGAATTGCAGACAACCTAGGGGGTTCGTTAACCAAAAAACTATTTAACAACAAAACAAGTTGTCGAATTCCCCTAACAAGTACAGTACCGTCTAGAAACGATTTATTCAATTCGGAGGAGCAGCAATGCACGCAACATACGAAGGGTCAGCTCAGAATTACGATTCTATTTGCGATCGAAACGTCATGTTGGAAATGCGTGATGGTACTCGATTGGCCACCGATTTCTACTTCCCAGCGATTGATCGGGTGAAATCGGACGGCCAGTTCCCAGTGATACTCGAACGCACACCTTACGACAAAGCGTCTCCGACAAACGTGACTGCCGGAAAATATTTTGCGCGGCGTGGATACGTATGCGCGATTCAAGACGTGCGTGGACGTTTCAAATCGGAGGGGGATTGGTATCCATTCGCCAAAGAAGCTCCAGACGGGTATGACACGGTAGAAAATATTGGGACACAGCCATGGAGTAATGGGAAAGTGGGCACTATGGGAGGATCGTACTGTGGAAGCGATCAATCCGCATTGGCTACCTTAAATCCACCACACCTAACAACAATGATCGTTTCTGTAGGTGCCTCCAATTACTACCACGCCTCCATGAGACATAATGGTACGCTCGAACAAAGGTTTCACACTTACATTTTTCGCATGGCCTCAACAAGTAAAGAGGCTCTCGCAAACCCGGAGTTGAAGGCCGCGATAGACGAAGTGTATCCCGACAAATTACATCAGCTTCTAAATACATACCCCCTCAAGAAAGACGCCACGGTCCTGAGACTGTTTCCTTCATATGAACAATGGGCCATGGACATAATGAAGCACGGAGACTACGACGACTATTGGAAGCAACGTGGATATGCGATATCAGAATATTACGACGAGCACGCAGACGTACCCACCCTTTACGTCGGAGGTTGGTACGACTCATACGCACGGGCATCCTGCGAAAACTACATCCATCTCAGTCAGCGGAAAAAAACATCGCAACGTCTTATGATGGGCCCATGGACTCATGGGGGGTGGAATGTGACATTTTCGGGAGATTTAGACTTCGGGAATGATTCACACGTCGACTACAATGACTTGAGACTGGGATGGTTCGATCACTATCTGAAAGGGTTGCGTAGTGAGATGTCAGACTGGACACCTGTGCGTATATTCACGATGGGCACGGGTGAACAACGTCCTAACTACGAAGGCTTTATCAACTACGGCGGACAATGGCGATCAGAGTTAGATTGGCCGCTACCTGAAACTAAATTCACTTCCTTCTATCTACACAAAGATCTTTCACTGTTGAAGACCTCGCCGACGGCGGAAACTTCATCTTCAACTGGATTCACATATGACCCCCGAAATCCTGTCCCTACCATAGGTGGTGGCATATCAGCGGCCGACCAGGTAATGCCTCCTGGAGGATTCGATCAGAGAGGCCGTTCTGACTTCCACGGATGTACAGACACACTACCCTTAAACCTACGCAGCGACATCCTTAGCTTTCAAACGCCCCCCTTAGAAACAGATGTGGAGGCCACTGGGCCTGTCGAGATGCGTCTATGGGCCTCATCATCAGCAATAGACACCGATTTCACAGCCAAACTCGTAGACGTACACCCTCCCTCGGGGGACTATCCAGATGGTTTGGCAATTAATATCACTGACTCGATAATACGAGCAAGATACCGAAACGGATGGGAAAAACCAGAGATGATGACACCCGGCAAAGAGTACGAATTCGTCTTCGAATTATATCCGACTTCAGTTGTGTTCAGGACAGGCCACAGAATTAGGCTGGATATCAGCAGCAGCAATTGGCCTCGCTTCGACGTGAACCACAACACCGGCGGCACGTTAGGGAGTGACAATAACTATGAGATCGCTCAGCAGACCGTCTACCATGACACAAATCATCCGTCGCGCATAATTCTTCCATTACAATAGCCAAACACAGAATTGAGTTGCTTGTACTACAATGATTCTTTCTGGTGGTTACGAAAATTCGGTAGTGTGCCTAGATTCCTCATAAGATTTTGGCCACTGGTCAATCGCGCCTTGATGACTTGCAATTGCGTTTGCTAAACTGCCGCCGACGTTGAGTAGGGGGTTACGATGCGACTAACATCCGATGAAGTGAAACATGTAGCACATCTTGCGCGACTCGGAATGTCAGACGATGAGACTGAACTAATGCGAGATCAACTCTCAAATATCTTGGAACAGTTCAAGTCACTGGAACAAGTGGATACCAAAAACATAGAACCCACAGGTCATTCAGCGAACCTTCAGTCGGTAATGCGCGACGATACAGTTGAACCATCCCGCCCTAAGAAAGAAATATTGAAAAATGCCCCGCAGGTTGAAGATGAATTTATCAGGATAAGGGCGGTGCTAGAGTAGTATGCACGCTGAAAACATTCCGAGTTTGACTGTCCGAAAGGCTGCTGATCTACTAGCCAGTCGCGAAGCCTCTTCTACAGAACTAACCAATGCTGTTCTTAACCGCATCAGTAGGGTAGAAGAGACAATTCGTGCCTTTGTTACCGTGACAAAGGACATGGCAATCAAACAAGCCGATCAAGCTGATGCCCGCATAGCTACAGGCAACGCACACCAATTGACAGGCATACCCATGCAGCTCAAGGACAACATGTGTACCAGAGGGATCAGCACGACATGCTCCTCTCTTATGCTAAAAACCTACCTGCCTACCTATGACGCTACAGTGACCAAAAGATTATTTGATGAAGGAGCGGTCCTAATTGGCAAGGGCAATTTGGACGAGTTCGCTATGGGGTCGTCAACTGAGAACTCGGCTTTCTTCCCTACACACAACCCCTGGGATGGTGAACGCGTACCTGGAGGCAGCAGCGGTGGCCCAGCAGCAGCTGTAGCGGCAGGAGAATGCATTTATGCGCTGGGTTCAGATACCGGTGGTAGCATCCGACAACCAGCCTCCTTTTGTGGAATTGTAGGCCTGAAGCCAACCTATGGCGTCGTTAGCAGATATGGGCTAGTTGCATTCGCCAGTTCTTTGGACCAGATAGGCCCCCTGACCAAAGACGTCACCGACGCAGCAATTGTTCTAAACACCATAGCCGGTCATGATCCGCATGACTCGACTTCAATACCATTCGATGTACCTGACTACACTGCGGCGCTGGGCAAGGAAATAAAGGGGCTCAAAATAGGTATCCCTAAAGAATATTTCGTCGAAGGCGTTCAGCCTGAAGTTAGGGATGCAGTAAATGTAGCAATTTCGGTTTTTGAGAACCTTGGAGCAAGTGTGTCAGAGACTTCGTTGCCCACCTCGTCACACGCCATGGCCGTGTACTACATCATCGCCCCCTCAGAAGCGTCCGCGAATCTAGCACGCTACGACGGTGTGAAATATGGATATTCTGCAGCCGATACGGGTCGAATGTGGGATGCACTGGATAAAACTCGCCAGGATGGATTCGGTCCCGAGGTGAAGCGGCGAATTATGCTAGGCACCTACGCATTATCTACAGGCTATTACGATGCCTACTATCTGAAGGCACAAAAAGTTCGAACCCTCATCCGAAGAGAATTCGACCAGGCATTTGATAAATTTGACGCTATAGTCACACCAACGACACCAACTGTGGGTTTCAAGCTTGGTGAAAAAACCTCTGACCCCGTACAAATGTACCTCAATGACATCTTCACACAGCCGGCAAACATAGCAGGCATTCCAGCTATTTCGGTTCCGTGTGGGATAGCAGATGGCCTACCTATAGGCCTTCAGATCATGACCAATCATATGGCCGAAGATACCCTGCTCCAGTTAGCTTATGCATACGAACAGGCAACAGAGTGGCATCTTGAGCATCCTCAAATCTGAGGGTTTTATGATGTGGAACGGTTGGCTGTTAGCTGATCCCTTCATCTGTAAAAATACTAATCAAACTCTCGACTGGGAGAAACGAAAATGGACTTAGGTATATCAGGCAAAACGGCACTGGTTACAGGTGGCAGCAGGGGTCTAGGTCGGCAATGCGCACTGTCGCTAGCAGCTGAAGGGGTGAATGTGGCTATCTGCGGCCGGACCAAAGAGACACTAGATCGTACGGCTGCTGAACTCGAAGCTCTTGGAGTGACCGCAGTCCCAATAGTCTGGGACGTATCCGATACATCGACCATCCCAGACCTACATGCCGAAATCAACTCTAGCCTAGGGGAAATCGATATCCTAATTAACAACGTCGGCGGTAGTCCCGTGAAGGGAGACCTGACTCAAGTCTCTCTAGACGACTTCAAAGCGACGTTCGACCTGAACCTTTTTGGCGGATACGAACTCATGCGACTGACAATCCCCTACATGCGTAAGCAAAAGTGGGGACGCATTATCAACATCGCTTCCATATGGGGTAGAGAGCAGGGCGGCCACGTTTCATACATGGCTGCGAAGGCGGCGTTAATTGCGACGACAAAGAACACCGCGATTGCTCTGGCCAAGGACGGAATACTAATAAACAGCCTGGCGCCTGGTTCTATCGAGCATGCTGACGGAAGTTGGGAGCGCTTTCAGAAAGACAATCCCCCTGAGGTTGTACGGGACTTCATCGACCAGAACCTACCCATGGGCAGATTTGGGTGGCCTGAGCCTGTAGGCGACCTCGTGGCTTTCTTATGTTCAGATCGTGCCGGACTTATCACCGGATCTTGCATCGTGGTAGACGGCGGTCAAAGTTACACAATGATCTAGCACCGAAATGCCGCTGCAAATCCTTCGTCTATCCAAACAATTCCATTCGATTCTTTATTCCATTTGGAAGCCGAAAGTCCGTCCAAAATTGCGCACAAACACAGGTATCACCTGATCAATGCGCATCCCATCTTGAGCCAATTCCGAAATCGCAGTCACCTTGAGGTCAGCCATACCACAAGGCACGATATGGTCAAAGAATGACAGGTTGGGGTCGACGTTTAATGACACTCCGTGTGTCGTCGTACCACGGCTGATTCTGACTCCAATCGCTGCTATCTTAGCATCGTCAACCCACACCCCTGTTGGACAATCCTGAGAATTGGCCACGATACCCAATTCGCCAAGTGTCGCAATAACTGTTTGCTCCAATGCGCGAACAAACTTAAGTGGGCCACCACCCCAACGCTTTATATTCACTATCGGATACGCCACGAGTTGACCAGGACCATGGTAGGTAACTTCACCTCCGCGATCTGTCCGATGGACCCTGACCCTTTCTTTAGACAAGAATTCGTCCGTCGCTAAGATGTCGGACATCTTGGCGCGACGGCCTAAGGTGTAGATGTGTGGATGTTCAAGCAACAAGAGTTGATTGGGTAAGGTCCCGTCAGCAACCCCCCCATGTAACCGCTTCTGCAACTCAGAGGCATCATCATAATCAATGAGCCCTTCTGATTTTACTTTGCAGATTTCCGTCATTTGCACCTGTGAGACCCCATATCATTAGCTCAAACAATGTTATCGGAATCGATCGACTCCAGACGACTCTTAACCGACTTCAGGAAGGCCCCAGCCTCGGCTCCGTCCAAAACACGGTGGTCGAAGGTTAGGCAAAGATTCATTATGGACCTAACTACAATTTCATCGTCAATGACTACTGGTCTTTTAATCACAGCCTCAGTGTTCATGATCGCAGCCTCTGGAGGGTTAATCAGTGGCTTGCCTATTACCGAACCAAACACACCGGTGTTATTAATAGTAAAGGTACTGTCCTGAACATCGCTCAGTGAGAGCTTACCGTCACGTACGCGTCTAGCAAGATCGTCGACAGCTACCGCAAGCCCCGCTACGTCTAGCAAGTCGGTATCGTGAATCACTGGAACAACTAAGCCAGCATCGGATGCTACAGCAACGCCGATATTGATACGATGCTTAAGTATGATGGAGTTATTGCCCCAACTGGAGTTAACCCCAGGATGATCTTTTAGAGATGCTGCGACGGCCTGCAAAGTGAAAGGCATGTAGGTTAGATTGACACCGTGAGTACGCTTGAATTCCAGTCGGAACTTTTCTCGCAGATTCACAAGGTTAGTGACATCTACCTCCATCATTGTCCAAGCCTGCGGGATCTGCGTTGCACTTCTAATCATGTTCTCCGCAATGGTCCGCCGAATGGGGGTTAATGGCACCACCTCGACATTATCGGTTTCTGACACGCCAGTAGATGTCGGATCCGACTCAACCTGAGATCCTACAACCGCCATTACATCGTTTCGTGTCACGCGGCCCCCCATACCAGTCCCGGTTATACGGGATAAGTCGATCCCGTGTTCGGCCGCAAGCCGGGATACCGCGGGGGAATACCGTTGTACCACAGGACCCTCAGATATGTGTCCACCCGAGCCGGTAGGGCCAACCGGAGACACATCCTTCAACAGCGTTCCTATACGGTCTGCTTGAGAGGGTTCTAGGGTATCGGGAATCGGTTCTTTGAGCGCGTCAGTCGCATGCTCATCATCACCGTCGACCGCAATCTCGGCTATTACGGCCCCCATTAGAACGGTCTTACCTTCTGAGACCAAGATGCTGGTAAGCTCCCCACTTACCGGCGATGGCATCTCCATATTGACCTTGTCGGTGACAACCTCAACCAGAGGGTCATACTTTTCCACTCGGTCCCCCACCTCCTTAAGCCACTTACCTATAACGCCCTCAGTTACGGATTCACCGACCTGTGGCAACTCAATCTTCATATTTAAAACCTTCCTAACAAGCTCCCCGTACAGATCGTTAGTCGCACAAAAACCCATTACCGCTCATATCATCTTGGGTTATTGGGACCCTCAACTTCCTCCATTAATTACTAGGGTCAATAAACCGCGAGTTCTTGAATAGCGGTGACGATGCGATCAGAGTCGGGCATAAAAACATCTTCAAGACTCGGGCTGAATGGCATAGCCGGCACCTCTGGACCAGTGACTCGCTTAATAGGACTATCTAGATGTTCAAACGCTTGCTCCGAAATTATGGCTGAGACCTCCGCGCCTACACCTAAAGCCTTGGTATCTTCATGCACGATAAGAACTTTTCCAGTCTTCTTTGCAGACGACAGTATGGTCTCATTGTCGAGGGGCCGGATTGAACGCAGGTCAACGATTTCGACACTGATGCCTTCACGGGCAACTTGCCGAGCAGCCTCGAGGCAATGATGGAGCATCAATCCATAGGTGAATACAGTTACGTCATCTCCCTCCATCTTAACGTCTGCCTTGCCTAGAGTAACGAGGTACTCATGATCAGGCACCTCGCCTTGAACTAGCCTATATGTACGTTTATGTTCAAGAAAGATAACCGGATCCTCGTCTCGGATGGAGCTTTTAAGTAGTCCCTTTGCATCGTAAGGGGTTGCCGGGGCAACGACCTTGAGCCCAGGCGTATGAGCAAAGAAAGTCTCTACACTCTGAGAATGGTACAGCCCACCCCTCACACCTCCTCCATATGGAGCCCTTATAACCATTGGTACGCTTAGAGAACCTTTCGAGCCGTAACGTACACGTGCAGCTTCTCCGATGATCTGATTGAATGTCGGGTAGATAAAATCAGCGAATTCGATCTCAGCAATTGGTCGCAAACCATTCATAGCCGCACCCAGAGCTATACCCGCGATCGACGATTCGGCCAGTGGGGTGTCGATAACTCGTTCCTCGCCAAAATGCTCGTAAAACCCGTCCGTCGCAAGAAACACACCACCCCGGGCACCAATGTCCTCTCCCATGACAAAAACCCGATCATCACGGCTCATCTCCTCACGCATACCATCGCGTACTGCTTCAAGAAGAGTCTTTACAGTGATGACTCACCCTCCTGATAAGCATAAACGTGCTCGAAGAAATCGTTGGGATCGGGATATGGCAAAGCCTCAACATAATCAGTGGCTTCATCCACCTCTCTCTTGGCCTCTCTTAAATATTCCTCATAAATCTGTTCAGTTAAAATCCCGCCATCCATCAACCGCTCCTTTAGCAGAATCAATGGGTCGTGCTTCCGAGCCTCTTCCAACTCATCTTTGTCCCGATATCGACTATCGTCATCGTCACTGGTATGAGGCAGGTAGCGTTCAACAACCGCTTCTATCAAGGTAGGACCACCACCTGCTCGAGCTAGGGCCGCCGCCTCCGCCGTCGCTTGATACACGGGTGTGACATCAGTTCCATCCACAACGACGCCTTTCATACCGTAACCTTCCGCACGACTTGCGATTGTGTCGACAGCCATCTGTTTGGACAAAGGGACAGATATTGCGTACTTATTGTTCTCGCAAAAGAAAATGATCGGTAATTTGTGTATCGCAGCGAAGTTCATGCCCTCATGGCAGTCACCTACACTGGCCGCACCGTCTCCAAAATAACAGATGGTGACAGAATTCTGTCCGCGCATTTTGCATGCGAGAGCCGATCCAACAGCCTGAGGTATCTGAGTACCCACTACATTCGAAAGATTCACGATTTTTAGTTGTGGGTAACCACCATGAAGCGGGAATTGCCGGGCGCCACTCATAGGCTCTCCAGCCTTGGCCTGAAAACCAAGCATTATCTGCTTCGCAGTCATACCGAGACCAACTAAGACAGCGAGATCGCGATAATAGATGTAGAAGTGATCATCACCCGCACGCAGCGCGGCTGCGCTACCCATCTGAGCCGCCTCGTGGCCCTGCGCAGAGGCGACGATGGCCGCCTTGCCTTGCCGGTTCAACATCCAAACTCGTTCATCCACAGTTCGGCTCAAGACCATGCGCCGGTATAGGTCAAGAAGTCTTTGCCCGTCGATGACATCCGATGCGAAGCGTTCAGTCATGCTGATTTGAGTGGCAAGATCACTGGATATGTGGGTGATAGCCGCTTTTCTGACTGGCAAACTAAGCCGTGCGTCACCCATTAAGCTACGGAATTATATGGGGGCAGGTCTATAGTGTCAAAACAGATACAAAGTTATTGCACAATGAAATACAACACTACTTCAACCACGAAAGGTACTGACCAACGAAATCTATGCCGCAGATACGACTGTAAGCCTCCTGCAACCGAACAGTAACGGGACCTGGAACTTCATCACCTATCATAGTCCCATTTACAGATCTCACGGGACAGATACAATAACTCGTAGACGTGACGAATGCCTCATCAGCAGTGTAGACATCAAACAAATCGATATCATCATCACGAATCGGCATTTCAAGTTCGTGCGCTAATTCTATCGTAACTTTCCGGCTGATTCCGGGTAGCACATACTGCTCTTTCGGTGTTACTAATCCCTTCGCCTTCACGATGAAGAAATTTGCTCCAGAACCTTCACAGATGTTGCCGTTAACGTCGAGCAATATGGCCTGGGCATCCGAATTCTGGGCTTTTACCTCAAGATCCCCTTGTATGATATTAGCGTAGTTGTGCGTCTTAGCCCTCGGGCTCATAGCCTCTGGTGAGGTCCGTTGAATAGAAGGGGTGATGATCTGAAGACCGTCCCTGTAATATCCGGCCCTTTCAATAAACGGCAACGGATAGCACTCGATAATAACGGTGGGATTGTTCTTCTCCAAGGCACCCCTCACACCTCTGGTGAAGCGCTGAGTGACCCAGTAATCGTCTTTTTCATCAATCAACGGTAAATTGGCGCTAAGCACCTGCATCGTCAGATCAGCAGTTTGTGTCTTTGTTAAACCAGGATCGATACGCATGTATTTAAGGGAGTCATAGAGTCGATCCAAGTGTTCATCAAGGCGAAAAATTCTGTGTCCAAAGGTACGAGTTGTGTCAAAAACGGCGTCACCATACAGGAATCCCAAGTCGCCTATCGATACAGTGGCGAGACTCTCGGGTAACATTTCACCGTTTACATAAACAACGCGCTCATTTGTCATTGGAATACTGCTCTGAAGTGTCACAGGACGTCATAAATTCGGTATTTCTCCAAACCTTCAGATACATTAGTCAGAATTCCTGAACCGATACCCGACATTCCACACAGTCTCGATAAACTGGTGGTCCGAATCCTGGAGCTTACTGCGGAGACGCCTGATGTGAACATCAACAGTACGAATGCCGCCATAGTACTGATAGCTCCAGATACGACTCAACAGTGATTCACTCCTAAACACTCTACCAGGATTCGTAGCCAACAAAAGAAGGAGTTTGTATTCCTTAAATCTTAAATTGAGTTGAATCCCGTTCAGCATAGCTTCATAGCTGGTTGGATTAATAACAAGGTTGCCTGCACGAATTAAGTGATCATGCCCCGCATCAATATGGCTTAGCACTCTACGCACACGTAGTACAAGTTCTACTGCACTTGGTGACGTCACGACAATATCATCCACATCCATTGAGACATCAAAATTCTGCAAATCGCTTTCTGGAATTAAGACAACCACAGGGATTTGGAGAGCTCTGCACCGACGGACTGATGCTACAGCTTTGGGCTCGGTAATAGAATTGACATCAATAAGGGCTATCCGGGGGATTTTGTCCAAAGGAACACCCATAGGCCCATCGAGACCCGAAATCACGGCCGCATCAATGCCAACGTGGTCAAGGGCTGCGAGACAGGCCATGAGAGTGGATTTCGATCTACCGGAACTAACGCTCAAAGGATCTTGGAGCGCCATAGAATTGCCAGTATATCAGAATAAATAATGCCCTAAACTTACACACGATAGTGCGACTTTTTTCTTTTGCATCTGATTCTTCAATACTCTTAAATAAACACTAATCCGTCTCGACTGGCACACCGACAGAATTGCCCCACTCAGTCCAAGATCCATCGTAGTTACGTACATTTTCGTATCCGAGTAAGTACTTTAGGATAAACCAACTGAATGAAGCGCGAACCCCCAATCTACAATATGGAACGATCTCCTGTTCAGGTTGGAGACCTTGAGTCTCGTACATGGTTTGAAGTTCCTTGACGGACTTGAATGACCCGTCTTCCGATACTCCATCGTCCCATGGAATATGCACTGCTCCTGGTATTCTACCCTTGCGGTAAATCCCCGACTGATCCGTACCGGGTGCGGATGTGAGTTGACCGATATATTCCTCGTGGGTTCGCGTATCGACTATATTCACCTCACTATCACCAAGATGATCAAGTATGTGCTGCTTGGTAGCTCTTATCTCATCCTTAGGCGACTGCCCAGTGTAGTCCATCCGCTTTGTTGGTACTGTTACTTTCGTGGACAAAGGACGATCTTCGCTAGTCCACTTCGTACGACCACCATCCATCAGCTTCAGATCTTCATGGCCATAGTATTTGAGTATCCAGAAAGCCCAAGTGGCGGACCGATTGTTGCCATCACCGTAGAGCACAACCGTTGTACTATTGGTAATCCCGGAACGAGCCATGAGATCTTCAATTTGGTCAACATCAGGGACATCGCGTCTAATTTGATGCTCTAAATCACTATGTAGGCCCCAACCCACAGCCCCAGGAATATGCCCGGTCTTGTAATCAACTTCGAGACTAGCATTCACTTCCACAACCACGACGGAGTCATCTTTTAGATGCTCAAAGACCCATTGGGTGCTCACAACAACATCACTCACTGCTGAATCAGGCATTACAACTCTCCTAAACTACTCACAGGAGAAATATATTGGAGTAAGCATGCTATTTCAACTCGCTATCGTTTGTTTAGATGTCAACAAGCTTCAAATGTAATGCCCCATGCTATAATTTTCCGCGTGGAGAGGTGGCCGAGCGGCTGAAGGCGCCGGTCTCGAAAACCGGTATTGGAGCAATCTAATCGTGGGTTCGAATCCCACCCTCTCCGCCACCAATGAAAAGGGCGTACTCAATATCGGAGAGGTGCTAGAGTGGCCGAATAGGCGCGACTGGAAATCGCGTGTCGTCGCAAGGCGACCATGGGTTCGAATCCCATCCTCTCCGCCACCCCTTTTCAAATAAAATTGTGCACTCACAGTGCTCTGTGAGAATTACCGAACACTGATCTTCGGACCAGGTTCATCCAGGAGCTTAACGCCAATAACAGGACAATAGCAGGTCTTCCATTACTAGCTTATCCGAAGGCGATGCTGTCTTCAGTGCTTTGAAAATAACATAATACGTCGTATACTTAGCCGCACCTCTTCTGTCGCTCCGGTAGCGTGGAGCGAGACCACCAAGCATTGGTGGTCTCTCATTTTGTTACAGTATTACAGATCAGTTTGATTAGTACGGAATGTACAAAACACTAACTGCTTTAGAGTAAGGCAGGAGGCAACTGTCAGGTAGGCAGATAAATAAGAATCATGGCAAAAGACCTAGTAATAGTTGAATCACCCGCAAAAGCCAGAACGGTCGGACGGTTTCTCGGTGGGAAATACACGGCTAAGGCTTCCATGGGCCATGTGCGAGACCTGCCACGCCGCAAGATCGGCGTTGAAGTCGCTGACCGTAGCTTTAAACCAACTTACCAAATACCGTCCGACAAACGCAAAATAGTCTCAGAACTTAAGGCTGCTGCAAAAGAAGCAGAAACTATCTATTTGGCCACCGACCCAGACAGGGAGGGTGAGGCCATATCCTGGCATCTGATCAATGCCGCCAACATGGCAAACTCAAACGTGAAACGAGTGGTCTTCCATGAAATAACACAGGATGCGATTCGCGAGGCTTTTGAGAATCCCAGGGAGATAGATCAGAATCTTGTCGACGCCCAACAGGCGCGTCGTGTCCTAGACCGGCTAGTTGGATACGAGTTGAGCCCAGTACTATGGAAGAAGGTTAGGCGTGGGCTATCGGCTGGGAGGGTCCAGTCCATCACTGTGCGCCTAATAGTGGACCGTGAGAGAGAGAATCTTGCTTTTAATCCCGAGGAATTCTGGAAGATAGAAGCCGTACTAGGCAAGCAGCCTCAAAACGGCACTGCTTTGCAGCAATTCACCGCAACACTTAGAGGCCCGAAGGGACACAAAGGCTCCTTTAAGGTTGCTAATGCCACAGAAGCAAACCGTATAACCACCGATATAGATGACGCAGATTTCTTGGTAGATTCAGTCAGCAAACGCCAAACCAGCACCCGTCCAACTGCACCATTCACAACCAGCACCCTCCAACAGGAGGCATGGCGAAAACTACGATTCACCGCACGGCGTACTATGTCGGTCGCTCAACAGCTCTATGAAGGGCTTCCTATCGGTAATGAAGGCTCCGTCGGCCTCATCACGTACATGAGGACCGACTCAACCACAGTAGCAAACTCGGCAGTACAAGAAACAAGAACCTATATAGGTCACACTTTCGGGCCCGATTACCTCCCGAAAAGTCCTCGTATGTTCACCAAAAAAACCCGAGGAGCCCAAGAAGCCCATGAAGCGATCAGACCTACATCGATTACTCGTGAACCTGAATCCATCAAGTCATATCTCAATAACGATCAAGCAAGACTGTATGGCATGATTTGGCGGAGAATGCTAGCCAGTCAGATGGCTGACGCCCTGATCGACCGTACCACTATAGATATATCTGCCGTATCTCAGTCCAATGCAAAATATGACTTCCGTACCCAAGGACAAGTTCTCAAATTCCCGGGCTTCCGAGCCGTATATATGGAAGACAGGGATGATGCCGTAAACGACGACTCTACTGAATCCACTGACCTCCCTGAACTCAAAAAAGGCGAGGCGCTAAGTTGCCACAAGATAACCAAGGATCAGCGTTTCACCGAACCACCTCCACGATACTCGGAGGCTACACTTGTCAAAGAGTTGGAAGAAAATGGAATTGGGCGACCTAGTACCTACGCTCCTACGATAGCAACAGTCCAGGAGAGAGATTACGTTCGCAAAGAAAAAGGCCGTTTCTCTCCGACTAAGTTAGGTTTTGCAGTCAACGATCTGCTGATGACCCACTTCCCTAATATCTTAGACGTCGACTTTACAGCCAAAGTTGAAGAAAATCTGGACGAGATAGCTTCGGGAGAACGACAATGGGTACCGATGCTAAAAGAATTCTACGATCCTTTTAATCAGTCCGTTGTAACCGCAACCAGAGAGGCTGAACGTGTTCCTCGAGACCAAATAGATGAAGAGAGCGAAGAAGTCTGCGAGAAATGCGAGCGACCAATGGTAATCAAATCTGGCAGATTTGGTAGATTTCTGTCATGCAGCGGCTTTCCTGACTGCCGTAATTCACGCCCAATATTGAATAAAATAGGAGTGCAATGTCCAGAGGACGGAGCCGATATAGTAGAAAGACGCCAGAGGGGCCCCAGAGGAAAGAGATTCTATGGGTGTTCCAATTACCCCGCCTGTGATTTTGCTGTCAACCGACGGCCTTTGCCTCAACCTTGCCCGGAATGTAACAAGTTGCTTGTAGCGTCAGGACGCGAAAATGGAGCATGCACAGTCTGTAAATTCAAGGGGCCAATTCCAGAGGAAGGGCAGGTCGATAACGAATTAGAAACCGAGAACAAAGATCCTTAGACATCTATTCTCATTAACTCCTCTGAAAACAGGATCTCCCCGTCGTATATTTCCTCGATGTCTCCAATTCCTTTCTCCATGGGACCATGTTCCGATAAATGGGGTCCAACGTGCGTCAGCACCAATTTCTTAACTCCTGCCTCTTGAGCCATTCGCGCGGCTCCAATCGTTCCGCATTGGAACGGTGCCTCCCCATTGGCATCCATAAGGACCTGGTCATCCCAACACATGCACATCATGACATCAGCATCCGCGGCTAGATTTACCACAGATTCACATGGCTGTGTATCACCAGTGAAAACCATGCTCCCATCAGGGCTGTCAATACGATACGCCAGAGAATCCAAATAGGGTTGAGCGTGCTCGGCTGGCGCGGCAGTCACTTCCCATTCGTTCCCTGAAAATATTTTTCCTGGGCCTACATCTTTTGCCAAAACATCAGGTGGTCTTCGAGGTAGGGTTCCTCCACGATTTTCAAAAATTTTCTGACTGACATGAAAATTAATTCGTGCCTTCCAGTCATGGGCAAAAACTCCATCCTCACCCAGAATACCTTCTGTTATGCTCTCGGTGAGATTTGGCCCATAGACTTGTAATTGGTTTTCCTTGCCGATGCTCTGATCCCACCTGCATAACAAAAAACAAGGGTAATCTATATCATGATCGAAATGATGGTGGGTGAAGAAGATGTAGTCGATTTCAGTTGGCCAGAGCCCCGCTTTAACGAGCTTATGAGTGGCAGCAGGGCCACAGTCCACCATGAGCTTTTCGCCTGCAACTTCAACCGCGAACGCAGAACCGAATCTTGTAGGCGTCGGTGTCGGTGTCCCTGCACCCAGTACATGAATGCGTGCCATACCTTAGTGGGCCTCCTGTAGGGTAGCTTCAGTGTAGCACGTCATCTACGGTCAACAACTCCAGTGGAAAAGCGTTCAGATAGAGCAGATCGATATCAATATTCACCGGTAGGAAAGAACCGTCACACCAGTAACGTCCGGGATTAGTAGTACATTACGAACCGGCGCATTATTGATACGCTGTACCAGTTCCTGGAGATCTAGGCCTGAAATATCCGAAGTCTCCGTATTCGGATCCGCACGTTGCAGGAAACTGATTCCGTAACCTAGAGCATCTTGGAGTTCGCGAACAAATGCCATGCCGTTATCACCTACAATCACGGTTACAGCCTTGCGCGGACTGTCCTGGCTCACATCAACTAATTCTCGAGTTACCCGCCTATCTGCTCGGTATAGAAACCAATGATACGGCAAGAACACTGCTGCTACAACGATGATCCCAATGCTCTCCTTTGAGTGCCTCAGTACAGTCGACATATCTCCATCCAAGAATTCCCGAAAGACAATGAAGGCTAAGTAACTGAGCGCCCCAAGTAAAGCGAGAACACCCAACCCAAGCACAGCAAAAATGAGAATCCGGCGCGGGATCGCAATCCGCTCTGCGAGAACGCCTGTACCTACCCGGCGCTGTATCCAAATCCAGTACCAACCCCAAAGTGGAGTTCCAATCACACCCATCGTCAGAGTAAACGCTAGAGAGTTGCGCCATAAGTCGCTGCCAGTGATTACTTCAACACCAACCTCAACTATACCAACAATCATCACGACCAACGTAGCAATTGCCGAAGCGAGACCAATGAGACCAATCCCAGCAAACGCATACGCATAGGACCGTCGAAAGCTGTCGGCTTGACCAACATGAATTCCTATCTCATCAGATGCAACCATCCAGTGGTGGATAGCAACAGACAATCCTACTATTATCGAGGTAATAGCACCGGGCGCAAAACGAAAATGGGACGATGCGAATATCTCATCCGGCACTCCAAAAACCCAGATTAAACCCCCGTATATTAGAAATCCAAGCGCAAATAGAACAGTAACAATACCACCGAAAATCGCGAGAAGGTTGACATATATACTCCTCAGTAACGAACCTACATCTCTCCGAGCAAAGTAAAGCCAATGGATTGCCCAAACGGAAGCTGACACCAACGCAGTACCCAAATATCCTCGAACCACATCATTCCAGGGCACAGATTCCCCGGGGCGAAGAACCACTGTCGCCATCATGATCTCGTATGCATCTAGCAAAACAGCGTTGATGATTTGTGCAAATGTTGAGGCCGCTATGATAAGAGTGACTGCAGAAACTATGTACAGATAGAGTCTTCTTACAGCCGTTGTCTCGGGAGTAGACTGTCCTTCTCCATTCTCTAGCCTCCAATGATACAACCAGACCGCAGTGAAGACTGCTACCGCAGCAAACGACCATCCCTTAAAACTAGACGTCCCGAAACTCCATTCGAGTATTCCTATCGCCCCACTCATCGCGAAGGTAAGGGATACGCCAAGGATCGAATATAAATATACCTTCCGTATTACTGATCGTTCTTCAACAGGTATCTCAACTACCTGCCGGACAACGATCCTCCAATGAATCACCCACAATGGAATTCCTACGACAGTGAGTGACAGGCCAGTAGCAAGCCGCACCGAAGTACCGGTGAGCGTGGCAGGACCAATCAGACTATCCAGAAGGAATCCTACGACCAGTGCCATTCCATTGGCAGCCATCATTAATGCCACGATCGAGACAATATAAAAATAAAGCCTGCGCACAGTGCCAATACCACGATCGATCTCCCCGAGACCACGAGTACGCCTTGTCAGAGCTACTATGCCATAGAGAATTCCTCCTAAAACAACGATAATCGTAAAAACGACCAAGGTGAAGAAGTCCATTACACCATCATCTCCACTTGGAAAATTTGTGGAGTCCTACACAAATACGTAGCCAATTAAATAACCCTTCAAAATGATTTTGACTCCATTCTATCTACCGACCATGTCCCTGTGGACGCTCTGGGATTGGAGTTGAAGGCAGCACAGGGAGTGTCATAGGGGAGCTATAGCCACAACTGTAGTAGGGCCATGGGAGCTTAGTGAACTTCCACAAGCCCCATTCCTTTCGAAGACTATAGGCTTGCTCTTGAGAATTTTCAGAAGATCCGAATGGTCCATCAGATGAGAATTCTGTTATCCGTACCCTTACTATAGCGACCCCTTCCACATACTGTGTGTGTTCTAGAGTAACGCGCTGATCCCTTACCATTCTGCTGATTTCAACACCTTCGCTTACCAAATCCTCCACACTACAATTTTCGAACTTGTTAGACAATAATGAATGAATCTCTTCGTAATCTTGTTTAGACACAGCCTTCAGAAACTGCTGCACCGCATATTCCGGTATGTCCTCTTCAAGATCCTGTTCGTTAACCAGCAATCCCGCCACTACACCGATCGCCAGTAAAACAGTGATCAAAAACCCCGCCCCCACCAACCAATAACTTTGCAATAGCACCACCTTATGAAGAAACCTTTATAACCTACTCTACAAGAATACATTCACCCGATGGTAAATGGCATTGCTCTGAAAATGTACGTTCCCATCAGACTGATTTGTAGAGAAAGTCATCCCTTGCGAATCGTCCAGATCCCTCTGCGTAGGATACACTAAATATCGCCTGCTTCTGGAACGATTAACATGCTCTCAAATACTAGCCCTGCAATTGTTGTGAGTTCTCCTCCCCTCATATTATTCGATGCTCAGCATAATCAAAGACCACCAAGACAATAGTTTTTCAGTACAATTGTCTGTAGCACTTAATCGGAAGTGACCACGAGACCACAATGACAGAGGTAATCTTGCCCACAAACCAGAAAGCAAGTATGGAAAAGGCCCGTCCAAATACTTCACCAACCAGATCCAAGGTTGCCGTTCTCCATACTCGCCCATCTTCAGTACTCGAAGACATAGGCAATGTAATGGCCATGGCAGATTACCGCGCACACCTCCCGAATGATTTGGCAACGCTGCTTAAGATAAACATATCTTGGCAACATTATTATCCTGCCTGCTCAACCACGCCATGGCAATTCGAAGGTGTCATCAAAAGACTGCAATCGGATGGCTACGGCGAGTTGATCCCCATTCATAACGGTACTGTAGTTGTCGATCCTATTGAAGGCGCTAAGAACAACAAGCATAAGATCGTCGAAGAGAAATACGGCCTGGAAAGCGTTTTTTTGGATTTCCCACCAGCTAGATGGATACCATACCATCCTAAAACAAAGATGCTGGTATTGGACAAAGTTTTTCCCGACGGATTCGAAATACCAGAGATGTTTGCGGGTAAAAACGTCGTTCACCTACCTACCATGAAAACACACGTTTTTACGACTCTGACTGGAGCCATGAAAAACGCTTTTGGTGGGTTGTTGAACAACAATCGGCATTGGACCCATTCGGTGATTCATGAAACCCTAGTAGACTTGCTCAAGATTCAAAAAGAACTCCATCCAGGCATCTTCGCCGTGGCAGATGGATCATTTGCTGGAGATGGTCCTGGACCGAGAGCAATGCGGTGGCACGCCAAGAACCTCCTCCTAGCAAGCGCCGATCAAGTTGCCATCGATGCCGTCTCAGCCAAGATTATGGGTTTTGACCCCATGTCTATAAAATTCATACGACTAGCACATGAGCAGGGCTTAGGGTGTGGAGAGATCGACGAAATTGAGGTAGTTGGAGAAGATATAGCAGGTATCAACTGGGGCTTCACAAACAGCGAGAACACCCTTGCAAGCCACGGGCAGAAGCTGATCTACTGGGGACCGCTTAAAAGACTGGAAAACTTCTTGCTCCGGTCTCGAATAACACCCTGGTCATTCATAGCATCGAATATCTACCACAACAACTACTGGTTACCTCTAATAGGTCGCAGACGCGTCCGCGCCGCAATGAAAACGGATTGGGGTAAACTCTTTCAGAGTTACTAACCTAGGGGGTAAGGAATACTCATCTTTATTACCTAATCGTTACGTTTAAATAGGCTAAAGTATAGCCAAGGGGTTTCTGGAATCGATGACTGCTTATCTTCTTGCGAGTTTCCCAGACGGTAATATATCATCCGCCTCAGGGTAAAATAACACCTATGAAAAATTTCTTATCAGTTGCTGACTTATCTCCCAACGAGATGGAGAAACTCATCCAAAAAGCAAGCGCGATGAAGTCTGGCACACCCATGCGAGTTCTCGAGGGAAAGGTAATCGCCATCATTTTAGAGCATCCGTCCCTACGAACACGTGTTAGTTTCGAAGTAGGCATCCGTCAATTGGGAGGTGATTGTTTCTATCTTGGTCAATCCGAAATAGGATTGGGTGTCCGGGAACCCGTTGAAGACATCGCCCGTGTATTAGACAGATGGGTTGACGGAATAGTAGCACGCGTTCCTTCCCCAGAAAACCTTACTTTGCTAGCAAATTACACATCAATCCCCGTCATCAACGGAATGACCGATCTCGAACATCCCTGTCAAATAATGGGTGATTTACTTACCATCTATGAAAACAAGGGTGTCATGAACAACCTTCGTATTGCCTACGTGGGTGACGGCAATAATGTAGCGGGAAGTCTGGCATTGGGTTGCTCATCCATGGGAGCTGACTTCATAATGGCAAGTCCGCCAGATTACCAGATACCCTCTGCGATTTGGGGAAAGGCCATGCAACGTGCATCTATTACTAACGCAAGAATCGAATGGGTAGAGTTTCCTGTACAAGCAGTGCAGGATGCCGATGTAGTCTACACAGACGTGTGGATTAGTATGGGGCAAGATAGTGAAAGGGCAACTCGTTTGAACGCCTTTCAAGGATACCAAGTCAATGAAGATTTAATGTCCAAAGCCAAATCCAACGCTATATTCATGCACGACATGCCTTCTCACCCAGGTGAGGAGATATCCGAGGCCATGTTAGACCATCCTCAATCCGTAGTGTTTGATCAAGCAGAGAATCGCCTCCATGCACAGAAAGCAATATTAGCCGAGCTTTTCCATCCCAATTAACTTACTCTAGCCCCAATGGTCAACGAATCCAAACCCCTAGTAGCCATAGTAGGCCGACCGAATGTCGGTAAATCAACGCTCTTCAACCGGCTATCTGGCGCTCGTTCCGCTATAGTGTCGGACACTCCAGGAACAACACGCGACCGCATTACAACAGAGACTGAATGGGGTAACTGCAATTTCATTTTGGTAGACACAGGAGGGATTACGTTAGGAGACGATGACGAGATCTGGCAAAAAATTAGAGAACAGGTTGTCCAAGCCATCAATTTCGCCGACGTCATTGTCTTTACGGTAGACGCCGAGACGGGCATTGCACCAGCAGACGGCGAAGTTGCTGACATTCTCAGAAAAACTGATACACCTGTCATCATAGCAGCTAACAAATCTGATAATGCACAGCGTGAGTTGGCTGCAACAGAATTCTACTCACTAGGTCTCGGTGAACCAACACCGATCAGCGCTTACCACAATAGTGGCATTGATGACCTAATGACCCGTGTGTTAGCTCGGTTTCCATCTAAATCCGAGCATCCAACACCTGAAGCTGACCTAAGCCTATCAATAGTTGGACGTGCAAACGTCGGCAAATCTACCTTAGTGAATCGAATCACGGGCCAAGACAGGGCCATTGTGAGTGATGTCCCCGGAACAACCCGGGACGCTCTGGATACGCTAATCAAATATGAGAACCGGTCGGTGCTACTGATAGACACCGCTGGAATACGGAGACGGGGCAAGGTCGAGCAAGGGTTAGAACACTACAGCGTTCTAAGGTCTATCAGAGCTATAGATAGGGCTAGAGTTTCGATACTTCTGCTAGACGCCACCGAACTAGCAACCAGCCAAGACACCCACATAGCCTCTCATATACTCGATGCATACAAGGCAATGGTCATAGTGGTGAACAAATGGGATAAGGCTCCTGACTTGGATATCACGAAACAGGAGGCAATGGAAATCGTAACAAGCAGATTCAAGTTCGCCTCATATACACCGATATGTTTCATATCAGGTATTCTTGGAACAGGAATCAAGGAAGTGATGAGTACGGCATATGATGTCCAGCACGAATGGCAGAAAGGTTTACCTCGCTACGAACTTAGGCGAGTAATCCTCGAAGCTGTTGCAGCACACCCTCCATCTCCAACAGGCAAACGATCTCTGAAAATATATGGAGTCACACAAGATACGAAAGGACCACCAAGTTTCACATTCTACGTTAACAGAACTGACATGGTACACTTCTCATATCAACGATACTTGGAAAACGCGATCCGAAAAATGTACGGCTTCAAAGGTAGTCGGCTAAGGATGCGATTCAAGGGTAGAGGTGATTCGTGACGGATTTCCTCGTATTCGCGGTGGTGGGATACCTACTGGGTTCAGTGCCATTCGGGTTAATTGCCGGAAGGATCTTCGGCGACATCGATGTTCGCGAACATGGCAGTGGCATGACAGGGATGACCAACGTAATCCGTACTGTTGGCATATGGGCAGGTATGTTGGTTCTCAGTTTGGACATGGGGAAAACTATATTAGCTGTCGTTTTGACAAGATTGTTCACCGATTCCTTGGGTATAGATGTCGTTGCCGCGATAACAGCCATCATGGGGCACAACTGGCCTCTATACTCTAATTTCAAGGGTGGACGAGGTACTGCGCCCGGATGGGCTGGCCTTATTGTCCTCTCACCGATTGCAGGCATAGTAGCCTCATTTGTGGGCCTGATCACTATTGCCGTTTCCCGATATGTTTCCCTAGGTTCTATAGTTGGTGCCACCTCTGGCGCTATTACGCTCATTGTTCTTTCACTCTTGGATTTACATCCACTAGCCTATGTGTGGTACGGGCCCATTGGCGCCACTATAATTGTAGTCAGGCATAAAGAAAACATCCAACGGCTTATGAGTGGCAAAGAACGTAAATTGGGTCATCGAGCCGAAGGTCTTTAAACAGTACACGGAAGGAACTTCCATGGCGAAGGTCGGAGTGCTCGGCCCGACCAGTTGGGGAACCACTCTAGCTATTCTCACTGCCAGAAACGGCCACGACACGACGATGTGGACACGTACTGAGAGTGAGGCTGCCAGACTTAACGCTACGCGGTCGAATCGAAATTTGCTCCCTGGTGTCCCATTTCCAGACAACCTGTTTGTAACTGCTTCAAGCAGTCAGGCATTTGCTGACTCCGATCTAATCCTAATTGCGGTTCCATCCCGGACACTTAGAGAAAACGCAATCGCCATATCAACATCCATTGGCCGTTCTGCAGTAATCGTAAGTGCTACAAAAGGCATAGAGATCGATTCTGGCAAACGAATGAGCCAGATTCTTTCTGACGAGTTACCTGCGAACCTACGATCCAATATCTGCGCGTTATCAGGACCCAATCTAGCCAACGAGATAATAGATGGAAAACCCTCAACTACAGTTATTGCCTCCTCAAACATAAAAGCTGCTGAAATAGCCCAATTCCTGCTTTCTTCAAATGTATTTCGCGTTTACACAAACGCGGACATCGTGGGCGTCGAGTTCGGTGGGTCTCTGAAAAACATCATCGCGCTGGGAGCTGGAGTTATTGATGGTCTAAATTATGGAGACAACGCCAAGGCTGCCTTCATTACGCGTGGGCTCGCAGAAATATCTCGCCTGGCCGTCAAGTTAGGTGCGAATCCTATGACCTTGTCTGGTCTCTCAGGGATGGGTGACCTGATAGCAACCTGCTCTAGCAAGTTGAGTCGTAATTATTACGTTGGTGAACAGCTGGCAGCCGGTAGGAACATAGACGAGATCCGCTCTGGTATGAAGAACATTGCCGAGGGGATAGACACAACAGCAGCTGCGGTTAGGCTGAGCAGGCAAGTGGGAATAGAAATGCCTATCACGTCCGCTACTTACAAAGTTATATTCGACGGCATGCCTGTCCAGAAAGCCGTCTCTGAACTACTCGGACGCTCACCTATCCCTGAATAACACCCAATTTTGAACGATGAGTATAGCTACTAACCTCCTAGCAAACCCAATTCATACATTACTCCAGACACACTGGCAATCGCTGCGGTCTCCGCCCTAAGAATGCGCGCCCCGAGACTGACGGGAATGATACCCAAGGACCGAGCATAGTCTATTTCGAAGGTGCTGAATCCACCCTCAGGTCCAATGAAAATCTCCATTCTTGACAATGGATCCTCTACACTCTTTATTTCCCGCAAAACCCCTTGTAGGCCTGTGCTGCGTTCCTCTTCCCACGGAATTATCGCGGTATCACTGACCTTCTTACATGCTGTGCGAAAATCTATACCCTGATTGAGAGTCGGAATCAAGCCACGACCAGACTGCTCAGCAGCTTCAGTCAGTATCCTGCGCCATCTGCACTCCCTGCGTGATTGAGCACTATTTGTGCCCATATTTGGTATTGTTCGTTCAGAGTAAACCGGCACAAACGACGATACTCCGACCTCGGTGCATTTCTGTAACACCAAATCGAAGCTACTTCCCTTCAGAACACACTGATTAAGGGTGATGTGGAGGTTTGGTTCGCCAGGACATAACCGGCTTTCTTCTACATGGCCTAAAGCCGATTGATTATCCAAGAAATTTGTAAGGGTCACTTCATATTCCCACCCTGTATTGTCTAATACAGCGACCTTCTCACCAATCTGGACTCTTAATACTCTGGAGAGTTGACGTGACGTCGAATCTGGAAACCGGACTACACTCCCATCAATGCTGTCACTCGGCAGGAAAAAGCGATGCATAATACCTCGTCTTGATTAACGTAACAGGGTAGTCTGGATAAAATCCCAACTATCAAACACTCACCCGGTCAGGAAGAGCTCGGCCCCTTTACAACTAAGGTAACCCAATCTTCCTCAGTGAATGTCCCAACTACTGATGAGCCTCGTGCCGACATTGCTTCAACAACATTATCTGCGTTCTCTTCAAGTATCCCAGATGCTATTAGTACACCTTCAGGCTTCATTGAACTCATCAGATGAGGTGCCAACTTTACTATTTCCCGGGAAGAAATATTGGCTATAGTGATGTCAAACGTACGGTTGACAACAGCCGGATGAGGCAGAGTTCCATGAATTACTTCGACAGCGCAAACCTCGTTTGATTTGACGTTGGAAGCGGCCACGTTAGCAGCTACGTCGTCTATCTCTAACCCGATCACTCGTGACGCTCCTAGCTTGGCAGCAACAATACTCAGAATACCAGAACCACACCCCATGTCCAAGATATCGAATCCGGGGCAAACATGCTCCTCGAGAAGTTCAATACACATCTTCGTGGTAGGATGGTGACCTGTGCCGAAAGCCATTCCTGGATCGAGACAGGTTACTAAATCACCAGTTTTCGGGCTGTATTCGGACCATGAAGGTACGATTACAACCTTGTCACCAATACGGAGAGGTTGGAAATGCTCTTTCCACGCATTCTCCCAGTCCACCTGGTCAATCTCTCTTTCAACTAGAGGCGAGATCGACGCAACATGCGCGACCAACCGCACTCCTAAGTCAATCCAATTGCGTCGTTCACAAGTGAATTCCTTTCTAGGAACGTACGTTAAAACCTTAACGTCACCATCGGGAAGCTTCTCACCCTCGTCAGGGTTATAACAAACAACGTTCTCAATAGCCACTCCACCATGACCATGGCGACGAAACAATTGGGCAAGAGGTTCAACGAATTCAGGGGGCGTGGTAACACTCAACTCTATCCATTTCATTACAGTTTCATTTCGACTATGATCTAGTCCAGTTAAGTTGCTTGGCAAAAACCCAGTCCGGAACGGATGTGTTTCCCTTATGAAGCACCATCATGCTTGGTAGAGTCTCTGCCGCCCAACACATCTCGTAACTTCCCGAAAGTTCCCTTGTCTTCACTAGACCCCAGCGGTTCGGATTCCCCGAAAGTGGAGGATAACTCCTCAAGTAATCGTCTCTGTTCGGGAGACAGGTCTTGGGGGGTTTGAACGCGAAGCGTAACAAGTTGATCGCCCCTGTTATTAGGGTTGTTAAGATAGGGAACACCGTATCCTTTAAGCCTGAGAACATCTCCGGTCTGAGAACCTTCTGGTATATTCAAATCGAATTGTCCATCAAGTGTTGATACCTTCACATTCGCCCCTAACGCGGCCTGGACCATATTAATGGTATGGCTGAGGATTATGTCATATTCGTTTCTTTTAAACAGAGGATGGTTCTTTACACGAACGGATACATATAAGTCTCCCGGAGATCCACCGAATCGGCCTGACTCTCCCTCACCTCTCAATCTTATTTGAGTCCCATCCTCAATACCCGCAGGTACTGTCACAGCCAATTTCCGGCTCCTCTTCTCGGTGCCAAATCCTCGACAATTTAAACATCTTTCAGTGATTATCGATCCTTCCCCACTGCACGTGGTGCAGGGATGGACCTGAACGAACTGACCGAATATGCTTTGGTGAGAGCGCCTCACATCACCGGTACCGCTGCAGTTCTTACATTTGACGGGGGATGTGCCAGGTTTAGTTCTACTACCGTTACAATCTCGACAAACCTCAACTCTATCTATTTCAAATTGATTCTCAACCCCAAACACTGCCTCTTCGAATGCCACCGCCATGGAATACTGCAAGTCTGCGCCTCTTTGAGCAGAGGTTTGGGTACGAGAACCTGATCCTCCAAAAAACGCGTCAAAGACATCACCGAATCCACCAAAAACATCGAATCCATCAAACCCCTTAGCATCGCCATTCGTACCAGACCTAACAAAACCAAAGCGGTCATATTCCGCTCGCTTGCGGGAGTCAATAAGGATTTGATATGCCTCATTGATTTCTTTGAATTTGGTGGCAGCATCCTTTGATTTATTGCGATCAGGATGAAATTCGAACGCCAACTTCCTGAAGGACTTCTTTATGTCCTCCTCAGAGGCATTCCGAGAGACGCCTAGAATTTCGTAGTAGTCGCGCTTTTTAGTAGTCATAATGCGAAAAGGTACAATCGCCTCAATTATATGGGTCTTGATATAAGCAACACAAGCACTTCCAACCCAAGAGTGAACAGAACATTGTAAAGAGGCACCCAATATCGTGAGCGACTCTCGGGACTGGAACAGAGGATTAACTGGGGTTTATTTTACCAGAAAGGGATTTGGAAATGATTAGGTGCCGGTAACTGCCTCAACCATTTCGTTCAAAATACCAGCCATTAGATTAACACTTGATACAGCATTCACGTACTCCATTCGAACCGGACCAACCGCGCCGAGAGCTCCAACAGCTTCCCCAGGAATACCGTATTGACCTATCACCACTCCTAATGGTGCAAGCATGCCATCTCTGTTTTCTTCGCCTATAACGACATTAACAGTATGATCATCAGGTACCTCGTCCAAAACAGCCTGCGCTAGAGTTCCATTCTCGATACCATAAATTACGGATCTCACCGTATCCTTATGTGCAAATTCAGGCTGATTTAGAAGATTACCAAGCCCATTTAGAAAATGCCCCTGATATTGATTTCTGTCCTCATTCCGAAGCATATTCGTCGCGGTGTCAACAACCTGATTTTCTAGCGATGACAAATCAAAATCAATCTTGTTAATTTCTCGCCAACTACGTCCATTAAGCAAAGCCTGCAATCGTCGTGAAGAAGTCTGTATGACTTCTCTTTCAATAGGTCGATGGAGCCTAATAAGTTGGCGCTTAAGTCTAGTCTGCCCAAACACCACAATAAGTAGAACGAGCAGACCTTGTAAAGGGACAACTTCCACATGCCTGACTCGAGACTCAAGAGCTTTGGGAAAAGTGGCTATCGCCAAATTTCCGACGAGACTAGCTAAAACGGCGGCCGCAGCACTCGCCCAACTATCAGGTTCTTGTTCCGTTTTCCCCAACCGAGCGCGTACCGAGGCACGAACTGCTCTCGGGAATTCAGGTCTGTGGACCAAAGCAACAGACTCCACATAAATACGATATCCTTTTGCAAGGGGAACGCTGCCCGCTGAGGAATGGGGCCGGGTCAAATAGCCTTCTTCTTCAAGTTCGGCCACTTCGTTGCGAACAGTAGCGGGACTGAGTTTGAGATTTAGACTGCGTGCCACGGACTCAGAGGCAACCGGCACGGCCGCCTTGATATAGTCACGGACAATTAAATTGAGTATTTTGCTCTTTCTTTCAGTCAAACCCAACATGATCCACCAATCCCAATCATGATGAACGTACGACGGCAACCCGAATCTAGCACTCACATGCAACAGGTGTCAAGGTTATTGCCATCAGGGCGCCGCGTTACTGGAATAAGGCCCGATTTCTGACGACAGAGACAGTATTCTCATAACCTTGGGGTCGAGAGAATACACACCACATGCTAGATACTGTAACGCTTATTGTCCGCGTCGCGTCCGTCTAGTTCGATGTGAACGTTTCAAAACTGCGACCAAACCAAGAGGGCCACCAAGTAGGAGAAGATTCGCAGCAGCTGCGGTTGAACTAATGTTGCCGCCAGCAAGGCACCCAGTGGCGGATGTTTCTTCAGTAGCTGGCAAGGTAGATATTATTTCAGGTGCCACTGGTGTGGATGTAGGCACTGGTACAGCCGTTGGCGTTGGCGTTGGTGTTGGTGGTGTTGGTGTAGGTGGCATTGGCGTGGCTGTAGCCGTCGGTGGGTGCGGCACGGGCGTAGCTGTTGAGGGCACCGGCGTGGCTGTCGGCGGCACTGGTGTGACTGTTGGTGGGTTTGGTGTAGCCGTCGGCGGCACTGGTGTGGCTGTTGGTAAGCCTATGAAGATTAAATCTAAGGATTTTTCTGATGCCCCACTTTGATATGTATGTACTGTTCTGGACTTGACACCGTTAAGGTAAAATTCCACATCCGAACCTATTAGAGCTGGATCGCCAGGATCCAAGACAAGATTTTTGTAAAGTTGTTCTTGAATGACAGCCGGCAATGACTGATATTTACCAATGCGAGCTACCAGCTCAGCTTCTTCGGGCACTACCGCCCCGGCCACAACCACAGTACCGGAGTATATTGCCGGTGAAGCAACACTCGGAGTGGCAGTTGGAGTAGGTGTAGCCGTAGGCGGTATAGGAGTAGCCGTGGGTGTTGGTAAAATAGGGGTCGGGGTGGGGGTCGGAAGGATAGGGGTCGGGGTCGGGGTCGGGACAGGCAGATTTGGAAAAGTGAGGTTAAATTTGTTTTTCCGCCACGGCACACCATTCGCTACGAATTTGTCCGTTTCATCAGCCAGAACGATGCTTCCTTCTAGTCTAAAGCTAACAGTTTGGTTCAGGTATTGATCATCAGAGCTACATTGTGTTGTGACGGTTTCTTTCCCTCTAACAATCGCAGTCTCAGATTCCAATAAACAAGGCCAAATGCTCAATCCACTGTACTTGCCATCTTTTACTGTTACTGGCCCAGAGGAATAGTCAAGAACGTGGGCCGTGATTTTCAACCCATTCGGTATCGGTTTTCCGCCAACCGTGGCCTCTCCAGAGTAAATGAATGCCTGATACATAACCTGGGCATTTGCTGATTTTTCTGGGGAGACAAACGTACCGAGTAGAGCAACCACTGTAATAATCGCTGCTATAGTCAGTTTTTTAATCATACAACGCTTCCTAAACAACAGACCTCCCTCCCCATTCAGAGGAGGGAGGTCTTATTTACTAAACCCCTAGAGTCGATGTCGCAGCGACGTTACGGTACCAGTGTCCCTGCTTCAGTCGCGTAGATGAAGTAACCTTTTCCGAACGTCATATTGTCATCACCGGTTCCGGCGGTTATCTTCGTCGTCGGGTGGTCGACTAAGGACCACTCGTTCGCCACGGTGTCGAAGGTGTATACCCTCGTCACACTAGAGAAGATGCTGGCGAGATAAGCGCTAGGCGCTATGGTGTCGCCGGAGGCCTTCGTGCCCGTGACATCTACGACCGATATAAGGTTCCAGCCCTTCACAATCGAAATGGACGGGGGCAGTGTTGCCACCTGACCAGCCGCAAGCTGCTGAGTGGTTACTGCGAGTGTCTTGAACTTAGACGTGTACACCCAGTAGCCCGCATTCGAGTTAATCGTCTCGAGAGTACCTACCAGCGTGCCTGCATCGTCTCTACTAGCCGACAGAGCACCGCCTGGTACACTCGGGTCGTAGGTAACTATGTCAGAAACGCTATCCAGGCCAGTGAATACTGTGTTGATTGCTCCATCAGCAGGGTC
>JASMAO010000101.1 GCA_030754315.1 SAR202 cluster bacterium | reverse complement strand
GTACCCCATAAAAACACGTACCAAAATATCTAATACCGCATTTTCCTGACTAGGAAACCGCATAATGCCAAGACGAGCCTTAAATCCGTTCTATCAACACAAAATCCAGGATCTCATGTTGAATAAGGGGATGGATAAAAGGCCTATGCAAATCCTAAAATATTTTCAGGGCAAGCAGGGATCACAAGATACGAATACCCGTAAGGATTATGCTGACCCAATATCAATGCGGGTGATCGAAAAATATATGGCGAAAGCCCATAGAGGAGAACTTTCCTTAACTGAGCAAAGAAGGGAATTTGTTTATCCAGTCCACATGGGTTCGGGCGAGGATCAAGTGCCGTGGGAGCTAGCACGATACGCTTTGGATTGTGTCCACTTCTACACCACGAATCACAACATTCGCCCAAGCATTGGATTGACCAGAAGATACGCCCAAACCGGTAGTGTTACTCAAGAACCGATTCCCATGAGCGACGAGCAAAGGGCAGTCCAGGCGGAGCAGCTTTGGTACGCTGACTTAGTAGGATCTACTCCGTCGAGGGAGCGTCCATCTACAGAATATGTAGAACTTTACCTTGCTAGCAGGGCATGGGCTTCATCCGACTTTAGTCATCTTGCGATACAAAGGGGTGTTACACAGTTGGTGATGCCAGAGGCAGACTTCGGGTTCCTCAAGTATATGCCTGTATTCGGAAAGACATATAAAGCGTGGCAACGTATCGAGGAGCAGCAAATGGAGGAAGGCGAAACTGATACCAGCACAATCTATCTGCAAGAAGAGGATTTTTCTTGGTATACGGAGAATATTTTGAAAAAATTTCCTGATGCACAGTGAAAGCGGAAAAAGGGGAAAACCAATGACAAGCAAGGTAGTCAACATACCGGTGAAAACTTCTGAAGGTATCTTAAGGTCAGGGACATTTGGTCAGTAAAATATTGGAAAAAATTCTTGGCCCGGCAATGGCCTATCCGTCATATAGGGCTTATTGGGTTGGTACTCTGGCATCAGTAGCTGGATTTCAGATGCTGAATTTCAGCCAATTCTGGATTATACATCAGCTGACTCAGTCCCCCCTTTACCTGGGTTACGTAGGTCTTGCGAACGCCATACCTTCAATCGTACTTAACCTGTTTGGCGGTGTGATCGCTGATAGGATTGACAGGCAGAGACTCATAGCTATCACCCAGACTGTAAACGGAGCCTTGATACTCGTTTTAGCAGTACTGACTGCCATCGAGTTGGTTGAAGCCTGGCATGTGATTGCACTGGCCTTTATAGCAGGTGCAGTTAACGCTTTTGACCAACCAGCACGACAAGCGCTTTATCCTGGTTTGATTCAACCCAAAGTCATGATGAATGCTGTTGCGTTAAACACGTCCATTTGGACCGGTACTCGCATAGTAGCCCCGGCTGCGGCAGGCCTCATCATCACATTGGCAGGGACTGCCACATCCTTCCTTATATCTTCAGCAGGTTTTTTCACTATGGCCATAATTGTCCTTTCTCTGAAAGTTTCATCACCTGAACGGTCCCAGAGTTCAAGGATTAATGATCTGATCGAAGGTGTCAGGTTTATATTCAAGAACAACATTTTCCTTTTTCTGATATCGATGACTTTTTTCATCAGTTTTTTTGGTATGTCATATATCCCTATGATGCCTGTGTTCGCGGTGGAGATCCTAAAGGTGGGTGCAGATGGACAAGGTGTCCTGATGGGGGTTGGCGGGTTAGGCGCCCTTTTGACCACCATGGTTCTGGCACGAATCGGAAATTTTAATCAACGGGGAGTGTTAATTATCGTAGGCTCGTTCCTGTTCGGTTCAATCCTCGCTACATTCGCATTGACATCGTGGGCATTCGAAAATTACCATCTTGCTCTCACTCTCATGTTCCTGATGGGTGCGTCAAGCGCCACTTTCATGATCCCGATCATGAGTTCTCTTCAATTGATGGTTCCCAACAATATGCGGGGGAGGGTCATGGGTTTTTACGGAATGACTTGGAGCATCATGCCTCTTGGAGGGATGTATGCAGGTTCACTGGCGGGTTTGACAGGAAGAGGTATCGATGGTGTTCCCATAGCAGTTGCGATTGGTGGAATCCTAGTGGCACTGTTTGCAATTGGTCCCGCATTGCTCAACAGAAATGTACGCCAGGTGGGATTAGTGGTCTCCCAACACCAGATAGATGCGGAGTCGCAGGGCTGAAGAAAAACCTAAGGGGCCGAGAAAATCATGGTTGTATTTCTTTTAACAGATGTCTTCGATTTGCCAATACATTCCCATCAGTTGTGGAGTTAGAAATGTATCCACAACCCGCTTATCTAACCACGGATCCTCTACTGTGGCCTGGGTGTATTTGGTCGCGTTCCACTTCGATGTAATTATGGGCAAAAGTAGCAACTGTCAAGCCGAAAAATAAACCGAAAATGAGAAAGCCTGTCTGTAGACCAAAACGCCTACTTTCAGAAGAGTGGATTGTTGGGACAATGTCGCTCAGAGCAATGTATATGAAAAATCCTGCAATGCCCCCATAGAGGTAGCCTAGTGGTAGCTCTATCACAGATCCAAATTGGAATGCTACTAAAGCGCCTATCAATACCGTGGAAGATGACAATAAATTTCTGGTGATAGTTTGTTTTTTTGTAAAACCACTTTTCAGTTGCATCCCGAATTCCCCCACTTCTAGCGGTATGTCATGTGATACCAAAGCGATAGTGGCTATAAATCCCGTGGCGGGGCTAATCAGAAATGCTGAACCGAGAGCTATACCGTCCACGACGTTATGGAATGTGTCCCCAACCAAGAATATCCATCCCTGCGCCGAGTTTCTATTTTCAGTAAGGTCTTCCTCGTGGTGATGATGGAAATTCCGGAATCCTTTTTCTATTAAGAAAAATATAAGGATTGCGATCAGGGTTCCATTTAAAACACTGGTGCCTTGCTCTTCAACTCCATGAGGCAGAAGATCTCTGAATGAAGCAATCAATAAGACTCCTGCAGCGAATGGCGTTCCTAGCTTAACTAAATACTGAGTCCATGTGGCATTTTGTATCAGTATGATTGCTACTGCAAGAGATAACAGGCCTGCGGCGATTGCTGCTATGGTTACGTAGGCGAGTTCTGGCATTTCGACCCTTTTGCATACTAAATGAGAATTACTCTCATTACTGAGTAAATGAGAGTAACAACCATTCTTTTTTTTGTCAACCAAGGGATTGTCTATTACAATTTGTCGTGATGTCTGTCAAAAAACAATCAAGAAGCCGGCTCTCCAGAAGCCTGCTCTCGTCAAAAAAGGTGTCGATCACCAACCCAAGGCTGGTTGTCCTTGGTCTGCTTTTGCAGCAGGAGCGTCCACTCACCATTGAGCAACTCCTCAAATTGTCAAAAGGCAAGCTCGCGCAATCCACTCTCTATCGAGTGATTAATGATCTGGGAAGCTTCGGTTTAATTACTGAGTTCACAACACCTGAAAACACTATTGTTGTTGAATTAAACACCGAAGATGTCAACCACCATCACCATATTTTTTGTGAAAATTGTGGCCGCATTATAGACATAGAATTGGATAACGAACTGGAAGACGATATACAAAAAGAGGTAAGGAATATCGAAGAACAATATTCTCTGTCTATCCACGGGCATTCTTTGGAATTGACTGGCCTTTGTGATTCTTGTAACAGTATGGAGTGAATTAGTTATCCTGGTTGACATAGACACTGGTAATATATTGGAGCAGACGTGTGCTTCGTGCGTTTTGTAGGGCTATGACTATAATGGGTATTTCAGATTTCACTACTCTTAATAATTCTTTAACATCGGCTCGATATTGTAGGCATGCCATTGAAAATCAGTGGGAAAGGCACCAAAGGTCTCGGTCCTCGTTTCACATGGCAAAGATTGGCACAATTATTAATTATGTGGGTAGCCCCTAGCTATTTAGGAGGAGATAAAAGGGAATGAAAAAACTATGGGTTGTAATACCCTTGGCCTTAACTGTAGTTGCCATAACGGCAATTTCTTTTAGCGTTGCTTTTGCGGAAGGGGATGGAGATGGTGATTCAAACACTGGCATCCTAGCTACCAAAGTAGCGGAGATTCTGGGATTGGATGCTGCAGTCGTTGGTGATGCGATAAAGCAGGCACGTGAAGAACTCAAGGATGAGGTTATCAAAGAGAAGCTCACAGGTCTCGTTGAAGAGGGTCGTATGACTCAACAACAGGCAGGCGAGTATCTTGAATGGATTCAGTTGAGGCCTGAAGGGTTTCCTCCAATTCGGAAACGCTCCTTTGGCAAACTGGGGCGCCAAAATAAAGGCTGGGCAGGCCCCGGGCCTCGTGGCCATTTCAAAAAAGGGCCATCTTTTGAGGGCATCGAGAAGAAGCTTAACGCCATGGTTGAGAATGGAGATATTACCCAAGACGAGGCCGATGCAAAACTAGAGGCGGTACGAGATAAAGGCCCTGGGCCTCGTGGCCATTTCAAAAAAGGGCCATCCTTTGAGGGCATCGAGAAGAAGCTTAACGCTATGGTTGAAAATGGAGATATTACCCAAGACGAGGCCGATGCAAAACTAGAGGCGATACGAGATAAAGGCCGCAGGCCTTGGGACCATTTCAAAAAAGGACCATCCTTTGAGGGCATCGAGAAGAAACTTAACGCCATGGTTGAGAACGGGGATATTACGCAAGAAGAGGCCGATGCAAAACTAGAGCGTTAGGATAAAGCTGCTGAGGGGCGAGGACCTCGATAAAGAAGCGAAGAGGGAATCAGGGGGGAATTGTTCGAGGCCGCATCTCCAACTAGACAGTGGTTACAGGTGACACAGAGTGCGATTCTGTGACCAAGAAATTTGCTGTCAATATCGTCATCTACAGAACTCAATCAGCCTTCAACGTCTGGCGCTTTGAATTCACCGATGGAGCTGCAATTGACGAATACCGTATAGTGAATTCAGCTATTGGCGATTTTTGATTCGGTCGTCGGTGATTGACGGCTATACTTGCTGGTGCTAGCATCGCCCGATGTTTACATTGTCACCTGTTTCTACTCGACAGTGGGCTGACGATGTCGGACAAGGAGGAGTTCTTGACTGAAGTGATTTTGTGGGGACCGCCGGTGGTCCCGAGCGGCCCGCTCGACCAAAAGTTTCGTGATGACATTGAGGAATGGATCCAAAAGTGTGCCAATGTAGGTGTTAACAGGATCATAGGGGGCGATCGGACCCGGGTCCTGACCGAAGTAGCGGGAATTCACGGTATAGACGTTCATCCATACGTGAATTTCAACTCATTCCCACGGCATGGTTCTGCTCGAGAGTCTTATGGATGGTCGTTGGCCTTCCTGCGTCCACCGGTAACTGCACCGGGATCCAGACAGATCCTTGATAAGCATCGTCCGATTTATGATGACCCAAAGATCGATACGTCGATGACTGATTTCGCAAGGGCCCATCCTGAATTTAGGAGCCTTACTAGGGACCAGTCATACATGTTGCAACCCGGCCAAGATCTCTACTTAAGCTTAGCATTCCCTGAGGTTAGAGCAGAGCAAACTCAACAGTTTATTGACGTTCTCGAAGAGACTGACGGGAGCGGTGTTCAAGTGGAGTTTGTATTGGGGAACGAGGACCAAAACGGGGTGGTGCCTTACGGCTATGAACACGCAGTCACTTCAGAGTTTCAACGGCAACATGGAAAGAACCCGTTTGAAATATCAAATGATGACCCTGACTGGATTCAGTTTCGTGCTGACTATACGACTCGATATCTCTTAGAGCTTAAGGACGCCATCAAGGCTAAGAGGCCAAATGCTGTCTTCTCAGCTACTCTTATAGCGGGCGAGCCGGGCGATTATATGAAGCTTCTACACGATTGGCCCGCATGGGTTGAGCAGGGGGCTATTGACGAACTTTTTTTCTGGTTTCGCACCAACTCGGATCTGGGTGACTTGGCTAACCAGATGAAACACGCTTCTGAAGTGGTGGATGGACGCTGTCGGGTTATCGCTGAATTGTCTTGTTATCATCCAGGCAGTTTCCAAGATCCAGATCTTATGATTGAGGCAGGGCGTGTGGCTGTAAAAAATGGCGCCGACGCTGTGGGTATATACAGGACACATGCCGTAGAGCAGCTTGATTTCTGGCATGTTTTGGAAAGTTTTGGTAAATTGTGAAATTGGCAACTCAGTTGGTACTAGTCTATGCATAGGTAGAGCCGAGAAAAAAGAATTAGGAAGGAGTCCCATGAAGATGACATATAGAGCGTTGAAGTATTCCCTTGTGGCGGTTATGTCGGTGTTGCTTATCGCCGCTTTTGGGTGCACCAAAGAGGTCGAGGTAGAAAAGATAGTAGAGGTCGAGGTCACGAAAGAGGTGAAGGTTGAGGTTCCCGTCGAAGTCGAAAAAGTTGTTGAGAAATACGTTACGGTACAAAAAGAAGTACCGGTTAACGTTGAGAAAGAAGTAACAAAGTTCGTTACCGTCCAAAAAGAGGTTGAGGTGACAGCTCCGGTGGTATATCCGGAAGACATGGTTGTTGCCGTCGGCGCTCTTCCTGTTACCCTCGTCGGTAACACGATCCCCTCTCTCCAGAGCAGATTATTTTCCCGATTGATGTATGGCCAACTTGCTGCGCTTAACGATGCCACAGGCCAGGTTGAGCCGGAACATCTCGAATCTCTCACTCTTGTTGATGACACGACCGTTGAAATCAAACTCAAGAAGGACATCCTTTTTCATAATGGTGAAAAGCTTGACGCTAACGGTCTGAAAAAGTCTTTCGACATTCTCAGTAACCTCGATCCCGCAAAGTTCACCTGGAAATTCACTGGCTTCAAAGACTATGAAGACACCGGTACTGTGGTTGACGATTACACGATGAGGTTCAAGTTGACGGCGCCGATTGACCGGTGGGCGAGTGCCTTCACCTTCATGCCGCTGGCTCCAGACCATCTGGAGAAAGTCGGTCTTGATGGATATACTGATGATCCAGTTGGTACAGGCCCCTACAAGTATGTCAATTGGGAACGCGATAACTTCATCCAACTCACCCGATGGGATGAAAATCCAGGTCCCAAGCCAGTGATCAAGAATGTCAAACTCCGTCATGTGCCAGAAGCAGCAGTTCGTGTGGCCGGGCTTATGGCTGGTGAATTCCAAGTTATAGCCGCTGCGCCACCCGAGAACGTTCCTGGTCTGATCAAAGATGGATTCAACATCTTTGTTGGTGACAGCATGCAGAGCATGTACATTGGATTCGACATTTATGGCTCAAGCGAGCCGTTGTCAGACGTGCGAGTTCGCCAGGCGTTGCTGTATGCGGTTGACATGGATGCGATGCACAAGACCATTGCTGGCGGGTATGGGTCGCGGCTCCAGTGCCAGATAGTAGCCCCAGGTGGATTTGGCTACAATGAGGCTCTAGTGGGTAGGTATGATTATGACCCTGCTAAGGCCAAGGAGTTGCTTAAGGAAGCGGGTTATGAGAACGGATTCGATTTGCCTGGTTCCGCCACGACGGCTAGGTACTTCCGTGACAGATCTCTACTCGATGCAGTAGCAGCCCAGTGGTCCGCGATTGGGGTAAACGTGAAAATGTCCTATCCGGAATCAGCTGAATGGCTCCAGTTGCTCATTAACGGTACTCTTCCTGAAGGGTTTATGAACATCGGATTGAATTGGTACCTCAGTGATAACACCACGAGCATGTGGGGGGCTAAATCAGATCCGGACTTCGTGGACATGAGAAGTGCCAAGAGCGTGATCACAGACCCGGTTGCTCGTGAGGCAAAAGTCAAGGAAATCGCGGAGTACATTTGCGATTCAGCCCAAGCGCTTCATGCCTATACGATCCCATCGGTGTTTGCTTACAGCTCGGACTTGCCGGCAATCTCAGCTACCAAGTCCTTCGAACTCCAGATTCCTACCGAGTAGGTTCTTTTAGGGGACAGACACTGTAATATATTGGGCGGGTGGGATTTTTACCCCACCCGCCCAATATTTGGTTCTGACCGAAGGATATAGATGACAGCATTTATAGTTCGCCGGCTGATGCAAGCAGTTCTCGTGGTGTTTGCGGTAACAACGGTAGTGTTTTTTTTGATACGAGTCTCAGGAGACCCGGCAAGCCTTGGTGTTAGTCTGGATGAAAACCGTACTCCCGAAGAGATCCAGGAAGAATACCAACAGATTCGCAAGGAAATGGGCCTCGATAGGCACCTGCTTATCCAATATGGATTGTTTTGGAAGCGGACCCTGCAGGGTGATTTTGGCTACTCCTTCCGGTATGGTATCCCGACTGTTAAGCTGATATCTGAGCGATTGCCAAACAGCTTACGGCTGGGATTGGCAGCATTGTTTATAGGCCTTATCTTAGGGCTCCCACTTGGCATACTGGCTGCTTTGAATCGGGGCTCTATCCTGGATAATATCGCAACATCGGTTGCGGTTTTTGGAATAGTTGTACCCCAGTTTTGGCTGGGAATAATGTTGATTATCCTGTTCTCAGTCGAACTCGGCTTGCTACCAACATCAGGGACTGGAAGTTGGAAGCACATCATCTTGCCAGCGTTTACTCTTTCAACTGGCCTAACTGCAACAGTGGCTAGGATGGCACGATCAGGGATGCTGGAGGCTCTTAACCAAGACTATATCAGAACCGCATATGCTAAAGGTCTTAGTCAGCGAATAGTGATACTTAGGCATGCTCTAAGGAACAGTAGCATATCGATCATAACGGTTGTAATTTCATCCCTGCCTCATTTAATAGGTACCGTGGTAGTGGTAGAAGTCGTATTCGCGTGGCCGGGGGTGGGTAACCTCATGGCGCAGGCGGTAGCTAATAGAGATTACCCCGTGGTGTTCGCCGACGTAATCTTATTCGGGACAGTCACAGTGCTCGCTTTCTTAGTCATGGATTTGCTGTACGCGGTTGTTGATCCGCGTATTCGACATAGCTGAGGTGGAGATGCCGATCTTAAATAAATTACTTGTAGGATTGTCACTACGAGATAAACCAGAGGGGATTATCGGTGCAGGAAAAAAGAACAGGCGAAGCTTGGGGCACCGTTTGTGGGTAAACCGTATGGGTGTGGTTGGCGGGGTGTTGATGCTGGCTTTCTTGGTGGGTGCCTTGTTGGGTCCTTGGATTACTCCACACGATCCGGTCGCGATCGATCTTTCACGCCCGTTTGCAAAACCTATTTGGCTTGATATGCAGGAAGGCGCTGGAATTCTGGGAAAAGACAACCTTGGCAGGGATATCTTTAGCCGCGTAATTGTGGGTTCTAGAACCTCACTGATAGTCGCTTTCTCTGCGGTCTCGATCGGAATATTATCGGGCGTAACCCTTGGCCTAATAGCAGGATATAAAAGGGGTCTGGTTGACGACATTATCATGCGTGTTGCAGACACGCAGACAGCAATACCGTTTTTAGTCTTGCTTATTGCGGTGATCGCATTCCTAGGTGGTAGCCTCATGAATATGATCCTCTTTTTGGGGCTCGGCAGCTGGGTCGGCTTCGCGAGATTGATACGTGGTGAAGAATTGAGCATCCGTGAGCGAGATTATGTTCATGCCGCGCAGGCACTGGGAGCAAGCGACTTGAGGATAATGTTTCGTCACATCCTACCTAACGGCTTACAGCCTGTGATAGTAGCTGCCAGCTTGTCGTTTGGTAGCGTAATTCTGACGGAAGCAGCTCTGAGCTTTCTTGGACTAGGCGTTGCTACTCAGATACCAACATGGGGCAAGATGGTGGCAGATTCACGAGACTATGTGACGGTTGCGTGGCACCTGAGTGTATTTCCTGCGGTTGCGATAATGTTGGTGGTGTTGGGAGCGAACTTGTTTGGTGATTGGTTGCGGGATGTTTTAGATCCCCGTCTCAAAGGAAAACGACTCTAATAGTCAACATTAGGAGATATAGAAATGGGCCGTATGAATTTGGATGACCTTCGGTCACAGCTACCTGTAACCAATGAGGTGGCGTATTTTCAGACAGGTACGTACGGACCTACCCTCGCGTCAGTATTGAAGGAGGTAGCCGATTGCATGCAATACGAGGCTAGCCTTGGTCCCGCCCGCCCTTCAACACGACAGCTATTGGTTGATAAAGAGGAAGCGGCGAGAGGTAGTCTTGCAGAACTCCTAAATGTTAAACCGAATGAACTCGGGCTTGCCATGAATACAACGCGATCTTTGCATAGGGTGCTTCGTAATGTCGATTGGAAAGAAGGAGATGAATTCCTTACGACAAATATTGAACATGTAAGTACGGTAGATGCGTCGAGAGCTTTGGAGAAGGAGCGAGGTGTCACGGTACGGGTTGTGGATGCAGACGAAACGGACGGGGCGTTCCTAGAGGCACTTGAGAATGGTATGACTGACAAGACGAGGATGCTGCTGATCAGCCATGTAGCTTCCCCGAATGGGAGAATAATGCCTGTTCGAGAGGCCGCTGCACTGGCTCATGAAAATGGCATCCCTGTATTGGTAGATGCAGCTCAATCGATTGGGCAATTCCCGGTGGACGTTCCATCGCTGGGATGTGATTATTTAATTGGGTCGGGTCCAAAATGGTTACTAGGTCCTATGGGTAGCGGATACGTTTGGGTAGCGCCGGACCATACCGAAGGTTTTAGACCATACTTCACTCCAGACCTCGGTGCCTGGTCTAAGCCTGATACGCCGATAGCAAAACCAACCACGCGTTCCAGAACAGAGCTTGGGACTTACAACCACGCCCTTGTGATCGGCCTAGGCGAAGCCGCTAGAACCATGATCAACGTTGGGCAGGATGTGATAAGAGATCATGTATCGATGTTATCGCAAATTCTGCGAGAGGCAATGCTTGGCACACCTAGGGTGAATATACTTACTCCTCTTGAACCTGGCAAATCTGCCGGAGTTACAACTCTATCGTTCGATGGGTACACTGAAAATGATATGCACAAATTGGTTAGGTGGCTCGATACAGAGAGAAACATACTCGTTAAAGCACAATGGTTAACTGCACCTCTCAGGCCGGATCACATCGGAATGCGAATATCTGTAGCGGGTTTCAATACTGAGGAAGAGGTCCGACATTTGGCGAGTTCAATACAGGATGGTGTAAAGCTAGGTAAGTAAGAGTCCAATCCGATTGGGTTACTTTAATTTCGGGCCTCTTAGGGCTAGAACGGCGCCAGAATCTTTGCCACTCCTGGGTTCCAGGAGGGCTCTCCCACCAGAAGGTCTAGTGTATGTGATGAAAGGCAATTATGGCTAAAGCAGGAATAGCACTCGTTCTAACCGGTTTCGGGGTACTAATCGCTTATGGAGTGTATTCGATGGCTTGGGTAATTTACACCGAAAATGGCATCCCAATAGTTTTAAAGGTGGCTTATCCTGTGGTCATTGGCGGTTTAATATTATTACTATCGGCAGTGATTCGCGACAGGATCATGGCTAGGAGACGAGAGAAATTTAAGGAGGTGAAGTTTTGATTTTTTCGACCACCGGAACCGTTGATGGCCGGTCCATAGTGAAAGTGTTGGGTCTGGTCAGTGGAAGCACAGTCCGAGCTCGCAATATTGGTAGGGATATATCCGCATTGTTTAAAAACATTGTGGGAGGTGAAGTTTCCGAATACACGGCTCTTTTAGCTCAGTCGCGGGAGGAGGCGTTGGAACGGATGACAAGTGTGGCTGTTGAAAAGGGTGCTAATGCCGTAATTGGTATGAGGTTTATGACCTCCATGGTGTCGCAGGGATCAGCAGAAATACTTGCGTACGGAACAGCGGTGGTTTTAGGAGAGGACGATGAT
>JASMAO010000100.1 GCA_030754315.1 SAR202 cluster bacterium | reverse complement strand
AGGTCCTATGAGCTCCCTTTTTAGTCTGGAATAGTTGCTTCGCTCCGCTTTGGAGGATTTCTTTGAAGTTCGTTCCATCGAGTCCCAAATTCAGTTTGAGTATTTGTGAGGTAGTGAGCAATACATCCGCAAAACCCTTGGTTCCTAGGTGGATGCCTCTGCTTTCGAAGAACGGTCTGACGACCGGTTGTTGGAACCCGACAAAGCTGTACCCTGGGCCGGCGTCTGGTACATCGCTTCCCCAATCCTCAAGGTAGTTGTGCTCAGGTAGAATTAGATCTGCCATCGCTGTAGTATCATCCATTCGGCCTGAGAAGCTAAATATGAACGGCACGTTTTGTAACGCGTCTTCAAACGAAGTGCCTGGAGTTCCATAAACTGGGTCTGCGCCTCGAACCATCAGCAACTGGACTTTGCCGGAGCGCATGTCTGAATCGAGTGATTGTATTTCGGAGAATGAAGACACAGTCGGTCGAAGAGGCAATCCGTCCAAGGCCGGGGGAGGGTTGAATTTGATGCCTCCTTCCTCCCCGACGCTACCAACTAGGTAGTTAAGGGAGTAAATAGCCGCTAGGTTTTCTAGGCCATTGGTGTGCGCAGAGGCCGAGCCTCCTCCTATGGCTAGCGACGGCGTATGATTGGCGAAGTCTTTGGCTAATTCCTCGATTCTGTTTGCGGGGACCCCTATTGCATCAGCTACTTGTTTCGGAGCATATTTGTCAATATCTAGCTGGCCGCTTAGCGATTTGGCAGCGGTTTTGTTCCCTAGCCCCTCAGATATAATAACCTGGGCCATGCTAAGGGCGAGCACGCCCTCCATGCCGGGGGTAATGTATATCCAATGATCAGCATTTGCAGCTGTCACAGAGAAGCGAGAATCTACGTGTACCAGAGTTCCCCGTTTTCGATCACCCTGCCTGAATTTTCCGTAGGCTGTAGAGTAGCGTGTCGGAGAGACCCATGTACTTAGGAAATCGGCTCCGAAAGACAGAAGGTAGTTAGTATGTGATATATCGAAATCTGGAACAGTTTCTTGGTCAAAGACATGTTTGATAGCTGCGCGAAGATTAGTGCGTTCCAGGGGCTCGTAAGGGATGTGGCGACCACCAAAAGTTGTGGTGAAGCGTTCCACAACCATGCCTAGATGTGCGTTGACAGGGTCAGTCATCATCACCATGGAACCCTGATTGTTAGAGTCACTAAGTTGTTTGAGTTGGTTTGTTAGTCGCGCGACAGCGTCGGTCCAGCTTATCTCCTCCCATTTTCCGGAGCCTCTTTCCCCTACACGAACGAGGGGGGATGAGATTCTGTCGGGGTGGTAGAGATCTTGAAGCCCGGCTTCACACCGAGCGCTATGTTTGCCGTTGTTGATCGGATAGTTCACATTGCCTTCTATTTTTTTTGCACGTCCCTCCATCACTCGTACGACTATCCCCTCTGACGTATCGCATTGTCTGCAGACAGTTGCATACCAGTTGTCAAGTCCGGTGACCAAATCCTCAGGCATCTCGAGAGATGCCTGAACGAGTTGCTCTTCCTCAGGGACGCCACATGCCTGGAACAATACAGCTGCCCCGGCCGAGCCGCCCATTAGTGTGAGGAATTGTCTTCTTGTTAGGGGCAATTGAGGTTTTCCTTAATAGTGACAGGTACTGCAGTCGGAAGGAGCGTCGTTGTCACGGTGGCAGTCTATGCAGTCACCCATTTTGAGCGGCTTGACTTGAGAAACTTTAGTCATGCTTCCCACATCGCCGTGGCAGAGTTGGCAAGTGCCCGATGGATTGACGTTGTTTTTTTCTGAAAAGTGCCGGATGTGTGGTTCATGCACGAATCTGACGTGGTCTGGCACTCGATGGACGCGTACCCAGTCAATAGGGCGGCCCGCTTTGTGGAAAGACAGCAACTTCTCTACTTCGGGTTTGTCGTGGCCAATAGTAGTGTGGCAGGTCATACACAAACCGACCGCTGGTATAGAGGCAGCCTGTCCCTCGGTCACATTTCGATGGCAGAAGGTACAGTCCAATCCAATGTCCTGGACGTGAGTAGTATGAGGAAATGCGATAGGCTGAGTCGGGCCTTCGTTGAAACCAAAGACGTTTAGCGGTAGGCCAAGCCATGCTGAAATTACTAGTACAACGAGGCCTACGGCCAGAGTTGCTCCCGCAAGGCTCCCAATTCCTAGGAACCCGAGAATAAATAACTTCTTCTTGGTAGGCTTGGGTATAAAATCCCCTGGGATCAAAGTGCCTTTATCCTGTCTGCCGTGTTTGAGATCATATCGTTGATTTCGCGAACAATCTTTCTTTCTAAGGTTTTGTCTATATCCAGTAGTCGGACCATACAGTGTCGATCACACTTCTCAAGTCGATCCCAGAGCCAGAGTAAATGTTATGGAAAACGCATATGACAGCGACGAAAGACAGAATCGCTAACGCGTAGAATGCTGGCCTAGACTTCTGCGCCATTTCTGGTATGTGCTTAGATGCAACAAGGGAAGGTATAACGATGTGGCCTGCAAGTAGGTTGGTCGCAATGAACACTACCAGACCAACTGATATCCACAGATGAGTGAGTAGCCTGCCTATATTTGTCCACTCAACGTTAGCTAGGGGCTCAGGATCCATGGAACTCCTGACTTCCAAGGAATTAATAGGCCGCTGTTATAGGTGGCCCAAGGTTGCTGGAAATTATCACAATGCCCTAGGAAGTGTCAAGGACATTGTGAGGTGATGACCGATGTCTCTGAGTACCTGTCCTAACGGGTTTAGAGCAAATCACTATGCTATAATCCCCCATGTTAATCAGGGCAGTTCAGTGGCCCATTTCAAGTCTATTCAAAGGAGCGGTCGGTTATGAAAGTTGGTTATATAGGACTCGGACTCATGGGAAATCCGATGAGCAAAAACCTGGTGAAAAATGGGCATGAAGTAACTGTGTGGAATAGGACTGCATCCCGCATGCAAGAGTTGGTGGAAGCCGGAGCAAAAGCTTCCAGGTCTGCTGCTGAAGTAGCCTGCAATAGTGAGTTTATTTTTACGAATGTTTCTGACTCTGCAGATGTTGAAGAGGTGGTATTGGGAGAAGGAGGTATTATTGAAGGGGCGTCAGCAGGCTCTGTTGTTATCGATAACAGTACAATTTCGCCGGATGTGACAAAGCGTATAGCCTCAAAGTTGTCAGAAAAGAGCGTCGACATGTTAGACGCTCCGGTAAGCGGTGGCGACATTGGAGCGGCAGCAGGTACGTTGTCTGTCATGGTGGGTGGAGAACGAGAAATCTTTGATCGATGCTTACCGGTACTGAAAGCGATAGGAACGAGCATAACCTATTGCGGTGAAATCGGTCTTGGGCAAGCGACTAAATTGAGTAACCAGATTCTCGGGTTGGGCAACATGGCGGCTGCGTGTGAGGCCATAGTGTTTGCTACTAAAGCGGGTGTGGATCCAGAGGCGCTAATTAACGCCTGGGCCGGAGGCGCTGCAAATTCATGGATGATGGCGAACCTGGGCCCGAAGATATTCAAAAGGGATTTCGCACCGGGATTTATGGTAGACCTGGCACAAAAGGACCTAAGGCTTGTTTTGGAATCGGCAAGTGAGATGAATGTACCTTTGCTCACGACTCCCATAGTTAACCAAATGTACCGGTCGGTTCAACAGGATGGGGATGGTACCGATGGCATTCAAGCATACGTCAAGGCCCTGGAAAAATTGGCCGGAATGGAGATAGGCTCTTAATCTACAGGAGAGGCGAATAGAACTGAGGATACTAAGTTTACCCAGTCGGACACCAGTACACCGTGATCAATCAAATCGAAGCCATTTTGTTCGATCTTGACGACACGATCTTCGATCGAACGCTTGCACAGAATGAAGCCATAAGTGCGATTTTGCGGATGTTTCCTGACCTGTTAGGCTCAATTGATGAAAATGTGGCGCGCGATGCATTCTTTGAAGCAGATCGCTTGGCCATCCATATCGAAAGTCAAGGTTCGACACTGGCAGAGGTTCTAACGCTTAGGAGCAGGACATTCTTGAATCTTTTGGGACTCAGCATAGACAGGGCTCAAGAGATAACTGAGGCTTACACTAAGAACTACCGTGAGATCAGCACCCCTGTTAACGGTTCCATGTCAGTGCTGAGGGTTCTAAACGGATTGTTTCCCTTAGGATTGGTTTCCAATGGGTACCCAGACGTTCAGCACACCAAAATAGATTCCCTAAAGATACGCCCTTTTTTTGAGTTTACGCTAATTTCCGAGGAGATTGGGATTAGGAAGCCGGATCCAGAGATTTTTCTTAGAGCGGCACAAATGCTCGGCGTTGAACCTCCAAAATGTTTATTCGTTGGAGACTCTTACCAGAACGATATATTCGGGGCGAAGAGGGCTGGGATGCAGGCTTGCTGGTTGAATCGTGATGGGGCCCTAATCGAGGGTGCAACGATACCGGACCTCGAAGTTTCTAAGATGGAGATGTTAATCCAAGCCTTAGTTGACTGATGCGAAATGTGGTCGATCCAGGCGAGTATTTGCAGTTGGACGAGATGAGGAGGCCTTCATGAGGGATGCAGTTATAGTAAGTGGTGCCCGGACGCCCATCGGTTCGTTTGGAGGGGTCTTCAAGGATGTCCCGGCCTCTGATCTTGGCGCGGCTGCGATACGATCAGCTCTCGAAAGAGCAGATCTGGAGCCCGAACAAATAGACGAGGTGTTTATGGGCAACGTGTTACAGGCTGAGGAAGCCGGGTACGCTGCGCGCCTGTCCGCGCTGCGTGCAGGAATCCCTGATGAGGTACCAGCCATCACTGTCAACCGTGCATGTTCGTCAGGACTCGAAGCCATTAATATCGCAGCTAGTTTTATTAGATCAGGCGAAATCGAAGTAGCTGTTGCAGGCGGGACCGAGAATATGAGTAGATCTCCGTTTCTACTGGGCTACCAATCACGCTTCGACGGTTTGCGTATGGGGAACACTGAGATTAGAGATAGCTTAATCGAGGGGCTGTCCTGTCCGGTGAATGATTATCACATGGGTGTTGGAGCTGAGAACATAGCTGAGAAATACGAGATTAGTCGTGAGGATCAAGATGCATTGGCGTTGCTTAGTCACCAACGTGCTGTATCAGCTATGCAGGATGGCCGATTTACAAACCAGATCGTCAATATCCCGGTATCCCCGCGCCGGGGTGATCGGATGATCGTACAGACAGATGAAGGCCCACGTTCCGATACTACCATGGAGAGTCTGTCCAAATTGAAGGCAGTCTTCAAGGAGGGAGGTACCGTCACACCAGGGAATGCGTCAAATATCAGTGACGGTGCGGCTGCGGTTGTGATCATGTCCGAAGAGAAGGCTGGCGAGTTGGGAATAACTTCATGTCTTCGATGGCGATCAAGAGGCGTTGCTGGTGTGGATCCCGCTTACTATGGTGTAGGTCCGGTCCCAGCGGTACGCAAAGCTTTGAAAAAGGGGGGAATTGGCCTTGAGGACATCGACTTGATTGAATTGAATGAGGCTTTTGCAGCCCAGGTTTTACATAACATCCGGGGACTACAAATAGACCTAGCCAAGACCAACGTCAATGGTAGCGGAATTAGTCTTGGCCACCCAATCGGTGCGACCGGCGCGATCATGACTGTCAGACTAATGGAGGAGTTGCAACGCCGAAACCAAACAATGGGATTGGTGACGATGTGTGTTGGTGGTGGTATGGGTGTCGCCACTATTTTTGAACGGATTGTTAATTCCAATTGACGGAAGTCATTGCTTACAATTTGATCAATTTGCCGCTCACAAAGTGCATGAGGTATCGTTAGGTAAGACTCCATACCAAGGGTCGTTGAATTCAAAGACAGAAACCAGTGAGAGCCTCCCTGAAGCAAGGATTGTTTGGTGGTGCCCCAGTGTATTTAGGGCAGTTTGGGACACAGGGAAAGGTCCTCGGGCATTTAAATAGGAGATTGTTCTAGAAGATCTAGGTATTTGAGACCGGAGCCCGTGTTCAAAAGGATTACGCTGTCTTGATCAGACAGAGTCCCGTCGGAAAGCAATTTCTGGGCGGCAACGGCGGTGGCTGCTCCCTCAGGGCACATGAACACTCCCTCAAGGGATGCGACGGTTTTCATTCCGGCTAACATTTCCTCATCGGAAACGGTCACCGCACCACCATGGCTTTCCCGAAGGATATCAATGATTAAGTAATCAGCGATCGCGGAGGGTACCCGTAATCCACTCGCCATAGTCTTAGCGTCATTCCATGGACTCGCGGTTTTGGACCCTTCATGAAAAGCTTTAACAAGAGGGGCACAATTTTCAGCTTGAACGCAGAACATTCTCGGTCTTTTAGCGTTGATCCACCCAAGCGTCTCGAGTTCTTCGAATGCTTTCCAAATGCCAACTATTCCAGTACCTCCTCCGGTTGGGTAGACAATCGCGTCGGGTACTTGCCACCCAAACTGCTCCGCAATCTCGTATCCCATTGTCTTTTTCCCTTCGACCCTGTACGGCTCTTTGAGTGTTGATAGGTCGAACAAACCATGTTTAGCAGCCATCTCACGCGATATCTTCCCAGCGTCTCCTATAAGACCATCCACTAGGGTCAAGTGTGCGCCGCTGATGGCCGACTCTTTCAAGTTAGATGCTTGTGCATCCACGGGCATGAAAATGTGGGCTTCCATATTTGCAGCGGCGGCATAGATTGCCAATGCTCCTCCAGCGTTACCAGCTGTTGGCACAGACAGTTTAGTGAACCCGAGTTCTTTGGCTCTCGACACCGCTGCGGACATGCCTCTGGATTTAAAGGATGCACTAGGATTGACGCCCTCATCTTTGATATATAAATTGTTGCTTCCCATGAAGGTGGCAAGTTGGTTGGTTTTGAGCATAGGTGTCATTCCCTCGCCCAAGGTAACTATGTTCTCATCGTTGCGTACTGGCAACATCTCGCGGTAGCGCCACATGCTATGAGGCCGAGTATTCAGCGACTCTTTACGGAAGGCTGTGCGAGCATTTTCAATGTCGTATTTTGGATATAGGACTTTGTCGCAATCAGGACAGGTTTGATGGGGGAATTCAGCGTTGAAGGTGCCCCTGCAACTTGTACATTCCAAGTGATCGAGAAAGCTTTTCATATAGCGGTCTCCAATTAGGTCAGCTGGTTTTTCGTTATTGCAAGGGGGAGATACCCAGATATAATACACTCAGAGGGTCAAATATATTAAGCCCGATCGACAAAGGAGCAACATGGTCACCTCTATTGAGCAGCAATACATTGACCTACACCCAAAGTCTGCGCAGCTTTATGCTACGTCTAAGGATATTTTCCCTAATGGTGTGACCCATGACACCCGGAATCTCAAGCCCTTCCCATACTTTGCTGAGAAGGCGATGGGATCTCATAAGTGGGACGTTGATGGAAACGACATTGTCGATTATCGGACGGGACACGGTGGGCTTATACTCGGCCACACCCATCCGGACATTGTGAAGGCAGTGACAGAACAGATGCAGAAGGGAACACATTTCAGTGCATCGACCCAACTCGAAATAGAATGGGGTCAACGAGTTAGAGAGTTGATGCCTTGCGCCGATAAGATTCGATTTCATAGCTCAGGTACTGAAGCCACCATGATGGCATTCAGAATGGTTAGGGCCTTCACGGGTAAAACGAAAATCATCAAATTTGAGAATCATTTCCACGGCTGGCACGACTATGCAATGGTTGGGGGAGGTGCTCTTGGCGGAATTCCAGAAGAAACGATGAGTACGATGATAGTCCTCCCTCCAAACAACATCTCCGTTGTGGACAAGACATTGGAAGAGAATGGTGACATCGCTGCAATAATTCTTGAGCCCACCGGTTCCCACATGGGCAACCGTCCAATCGAACCTAAATTCCTGACCGAACTGCGTGAAGTTACAAAAAAACATGGCGTTATTCTGATCTTCGACGAAGTGGTTACAGGATTCCGGGCATCGAAAGGTGGAGCTCAAGAATATTACGGTGTGACCCCTGATATTTGCACAATGGCGAAGATTCTTGGTGGTGGTTTGCCCGGGGGTGCAGTTGCTGGGAGGGCCGATATTATTGACATGATTCAACTAAGAGAAGATCCTGAATTTAATAGCATGCAGAGGGTAGGGCATAACGGAACTTTCAATGCTAACCCGCTCTGCGCTGCTGCTGGTATCAAGGCCTTGGAGCTTCTCGCGACAACGCCGGTTAACGAAACTACAGATGCCCGGGGAGCCCTTCTAAAGGATGGTCTTAATGACCTCTTGTCCCGGATGGAGATTCCAGGATGTGCAAGCGGTCTCAACTCAATGGTGTTTTTGCGAATTGGCGTGGATCATGAGTGTGATAGGGAAGTTTGCATCATGACAGGTGCTGACCTTATCAAACGGGAAGACCCGGTACGAGAGCATCAATTTAGCCTAGCCCTATATAATCACGGTGTTGACGCAGGAACACGGTTTATAATGAGTGCTGCCCACACCGAGCAGGATATAGGCGACACGGTGGAGGCGATTGGCAGGGCTCTGAGCGACATTCGATCTGAAGGGTTGATCTAAGGAAGAGTACGTCTTAGGCCTTAGCTATTGAATGCGCGCCAGACCATGGCCGTTCCCATAATTGTTAGGACGATTCCCATGGTCAAGACTAGGCGGCTCCTGCTGACCTCTCCGGTGTACTTTGCGCCAAAATATCCTCCGGCCATGGCTGTTGTACCCATCAATACAACTAATGGATAGTCTACATTGCCACGCCACACATGGCCTGTGAATCCCATGACACCGAGCATGAATCCTATAAAGGAGCTGCTGCCTGCAGCTATTCGAGGATCGACTTGAAGAAGCCTGATTAGAATGGGCAATCGGGTTCCACCAAGAATTAATCCCACCGCCCCACCCAAAATCCCGATTCCTAGACCAGTGCTTGCCTCGACAATTTTTCGGTGCTGTCTAAACCAGGTCGCTACAGCGGAAGACGAACTCTCCGGGTTGTCTTCCACTTGATGTTTTTGGTTGATACTTCTGATGGTAAATTCGACTCCTTGCCATGCAAGCAACACCCCGACCAAAAATAAGAGCAATCCATCGGGAGCCTGGTTGCTATAGAAGCCACCGAAAAATCCTCCTAGTACACTTGGACCGCCCATGTACAGGATTAGGCGTCGGTCCACTCTCCCATCTCTGAAATGACGGATTGAGCTCGTTCCAGCCGACGCTGCGCTGATAATGATGTTAGTGCCGGCAGCCATTCCAGATGGGAGGCCTAGCAATAGCAGGAACGGCAGTCTGATGGAACCCAAGGCTAAGCCAACGAAGCCTCCAAGTATCCCAACCACGAAGGACAGTATTGTAAGAAAGAAAGCCTCCCAAAGCAGCACATCTGAGGGTATCCCAAACTCGTGAAGAGGAGACATCATTGTTGCATGCCGTTAGTCCGCCCAGGGGATAAACTGGCGCCACTCATCCAGAATAGTTCGGTAATGGAATATATAGTAAGGATCCGGTCTAGGCTCGATTGGTTCACGAATGAGCTTCATATTAGCTTCGCGTGGGGTAAGGCCTGCCTTGTGGTGGTTACATGGGATGCATGCGCTAACCACGTTGTTCCAGACGTGAGGTCCACGGCGGGATCTAGGGATGATATGGTCGACGGTTAGAGATCTGGTTTGTTTATGACAGTATTGGCAGGTGAATTTGTCTCGATAAAATACCGCTCTCCTAGAGAGTCTCCGCTGTACTAAAGGTCGTTTGACCATATGGTGTAGTCGTATCACCGACGGTAGTGGGAAAGATGTCAAAACACTACGGAGATGTCCTTGACCACTTATCATTAACTCGGCCTTCTCACGAGAGATTAGTACGAAGGCTCTTTTTGCGTTGCAAACATTCAGCGGTTGGTAGTTTTGGTTGAGGACCAGAACGGGTGAATTTAGTGCTGAGGGAACCGCTGACTGCATCAGAAACGGATCTTCACTCAGGTTCAATTGAGACTTTTAAGATATCAAGGGCGACCCTAAAGTCGTCTTGAACGAAACCTAGGGCTTGACCTGGCAGCGCGCTGGTCGAGTCTATGAAGATAGATACCAACTTGGAGTTGATCAGCGACTTTTCCAGATTTTCTCGGACGTTGTCTACCTTCGCCAGAGCCTCTGTGGGCATCGAGGGTTGCCCAGGTATTTGCTTTGATATAGGTTCGACTATGGACTCAGTATCAAAGTTGTAAGTGAGTCGTGCCAAACAAATGATCAGTGCTCCAGTAAGCGCTATTCCGATTGTTAATCCCAAGGCCAATCCGCCGATACGGTCGACAAGTGATGATAGGCCCAAGGTAAATATCGCCAGCATAGGCCGGGCGAATTTCAATGCGATGTTTGTGGCTACGAGAGAGGCAAGTATGATAATAGCGTAGGAGGCCACTGTTATTATTGTATCTGCGGTAAGATTACCTCCTATCAAGGCACCCACGTTGTCGCTGTACTTACCGGCAAGCAGCCAGCCAATTACGATACCGCCAACCGCGAATGCAGCTCCCAAGAGTCCAATCCGCATCCCAACGAGAGCGCTTATTATAAGAGTTGCAAGTAGGACGAAGTCTAGCCAGTTCATTGGACAGTTCCTAGCGCATACAGGTGTCTATAGGCTTCTACGCAGTTGAATGGTGTGATTTGGAATCCAAGTTTAACATAGCGTTCCTGGAATGACATGATACGACTAGGTAATTGATTGAGTGAACATGGGTATGGATATTACGACGCTGAACATGAATACAGCCGCATAATATCTAACCGACTGAACCAGCCTCGATTTAATCGACCAGGTGCCCCTCGTAGTCTACCTGAACGATGGGTATTCCCACTTCTCGAAGATCCTGTTCAATTATAGATCTGTCCCCGACGACCAGTATCGTCAGATTGGAATTGTCGATACATTTAGCCGCTACTTGGTTAATTTTCTTCAGGGTGACCGCCTTGAGGCTATCCAAGTAAGTTGAGTAATAATCGTGTGGAAGGCTGAATGCAACGAGGCGTATCAATTGCTGCATTAACTGGCCCTGGGTTTCAAACATTGACGGGAATGCTCGAAATATCCCGTCCCGTGCGTTGTTGTATTCGTTGATTGTCACGGGGCGATCGCCTTTGATGCCGGAATATTCTTTCAAGGTCTCGTCTACAGA
>JASMAO010000099.1 GCA_030754315.1 SAR202 cluster bacterium | reverse complement strand
CTTCAGCTGCCAACGTTCGATACCATGGGCGTCTCTATGCTGGTGGGACCACCCTCTGTCTGGTGTCTTTGTTACTGTTCTCTATCTCACGGTCGTATCTACTATCTCTGCCGATCTTGTTGACTATTGGCATTGGGGCAGGGATATTCAGTTCTCTTCAGGGTGCTATTGTAGTTCTATTGGCACCTGAAGAATTGAGAGGCAAGGCCTTGGGGGTGATGAGTTTAGCAATCGGTACAGGTCCCTTTGGGGCCCTCTTTCTTGGGATCATGGCAAACATCAAAGGGGCTACATTCGCGCTGGGTCTGAATGGTATCGCCGGACTTGTTTTGATTGGTCTCATCGCGTTTTTCATGCCCGCAATCCGGCGTCCCATCCTAGTTGACGTGGAGGGGCATGGTTTCAATCCCTAGATAGGATGATGACACGTGTATTTGACTCTTTTCGGATGTCAGGCATATTCAAGTGATTCCAACCTGATGCTACGCGTGTTCAGCCCATGTGTGAAACTAAGACATTCACGTGTCAAAGCGTCCGCCACCGAATTCCAATTCAGCCGAGATTTCTGGAATTTATGATCAGTGGATATTTTGATCTGATTGAGGGGTGTACAGACTCGAAAGACATGGTGTTTCCTTACTGACGGCGTTCGCGGAGTTTAGCGTAAAGGTCTTCTGGTTTGGCGCCAACTGCGGAGATGAGGACTAGCATATGATAAACCAGGTCAGCTAGTTCTTCCGCAAGGTGTTCCTTGTTTTGTTTTATTCCTGCGATTGCTACTTCGCCTGCTTCTTCTATTACCTTTTGGCTTATACGTTCGACACCGTTTTTGAATAGTTGGGCCGTGTAGCTGCTGTCCGGCATGGTGTGTTTACGATCCTGAATTGTGGCAAACAGTTCCTCTAAAATCCCGGGGCCCGTATCGGTTTTCGTGAAGTCAGGTAATTTATCAATAACCGTGAAAAAGCATGTGGGATTGCCTGTATGGCAAGTAGGTCCTTCTGGGCGGACTTTGAGCAAAATAGCGTCTCCGTCGCAATCCGCCTCGACTGATTTAGCATGGAGATAATTGCCTGAGATTTCTCCCTTGCGCCAGAGATTGGCACGACTGCGGCTATAGAACCATACATCACCGGTTTCAAGAGTCCGTTTTATTGACTCAGGGCTCACGTAGCCAAGCATAAGAACGGTGCCAGTGTCTGCGTCTTGGGCGATTGCTGGGATTAGGCCTTTTTCGTCGGTCTGAAGTTTAGGAATGATGAGTACCTCTCTAAAAGGAATCTTATGATTGGCAAGGTTGGATAATTATATACTGAGATTCCGGTGAGATTATTAGGTAATTAACTCAAACGTAGATGATTTGCAATCTATCAACCACTCTCGATTGACAATGCGCTGATGAAATGAGCTAATGGTGGGTCCTTGAATGTGTAATGTCAGCAAGCGTAGACATTTGGATACGAATACCCAGACATTCTTGACGGTACAAAGTACTAGAATAGTGGTACATCTTTTAGGTCGGGCAATTTATGTCGAATCACAATGAGTTGAGACAAACTTCTCTTTACGATAATCATGTATCGCTTGGAGCGAGGATGGTGCCATTCTCTGGGTGGGCTATGCCTGTCCAGTACACGGGAATCATCGACGAAGTTAACGCTATTCGTAACGCTTCGGGACTGTTTGATGTTTCACATATGGGACGAGTGGATATTTCCGGCGTGAAGGCCGCCAAATTCCTAGACTCACTGCTCAGCTTTGATGTTATGAATTTGCCAATCGGTCGTGCTAGGTATGGAGTTATTTGTGATGAAAATGGGGGCATAATCGATGATACTATCCTGTATCGCCAAGGCGATGACTTGTTTAGGCTCGTTCCGAATGCAGGGAACGCTGATGTTGTGTTGGCTTGGCTTTTAAGATGGAAGCCATTGATGGATGAAATACAAATAAATGTAGTTACATCAAAGTTTGCGATGATAGCCCACCAAGGCCCCAAGGCTGTTGATGTACTTCAGGCCATTACGGAGGCTGACCTCAGCAAAGTTCGCCCGTTTCGTATCGTTGACACCCGAGTGGGGGGTATTGATACCACTCTGGCACGCACTGGATACACTGGCGAAGATGGCTTCGAATTGATTGTTCCTGTGGAGCATGTAACGAAGGTATGGGTATTATTGACGGAGCTAGGAGCGGTACCTTGCGGATTGGGGGCGAGAGACGTATTGAGGCTCGAGGCAGGTCTGTTACTACACGGAAACGAAATGAATATTTCTGTGAATCCTTACGAAGCTGGTCTTGAGCGATTTGTTAACCCCGACCGAGAAGAATATGTTGCTAGAAAGGCATTGTGTAGAATTAGGGAACTCGGTTCACAACGATGCCTTGTCGGGTTCACAATGGTAGGTCGTGGAATTGGAAGGCGGGGTCATCCTATCACTGACGGCCTGAATGTTATTGGTGAAGTTACCAGCGGTAGCCATTCTCCAACCCTTGACAGTAATATTGGATTGGGCTATGTTCCTAGCGGTTTCGCGAAAGAAGGTACGCGGTTCTTCGTAGATGTACGCGGTCGGGTTGTGGAGGCGGAGGTAACCCGCCTTCCTTTCTACAGTAGGGTAAGGAGGGGTACATGACGAGCCCCGCCAATCTTAAATATATCAGGGACCATGACTGGGCGTGCTTTGAGTCGGATGGTACGGCGATCCTTGGGGTTACCGATTTCGCACAAGAAAGTTTGGGGGACGTGGTTTTTGTCGAGTTGCGGGAAGTTGGAGAGGCGGTCACACAATTCCAGCCCTTTGGAGAAATTGAGTCAGTCAAGGCTGTATCTGAATTAGTTTCCCCAGTGAGTGGTACTGTGATTGAGCGGAATGACGAAGTTTTTGCCAAACCAGAGTTGGTGAATCAAGCACCATATGAAGAAGGCTGGCTTATCAAGGTCAAAGTAAGTGATACAACGGATGTGAGCAAGCTAATGAGCGCTGGCGATTACGATACCTTCATCGAGCCTGATTTCTCGTAATTCCTGAATATGGATAACCGGGGATTCATCTCTCCTTACACTCCAAATACCGACGCCGATAGGCGTCGGATGTTGGATGCCATAGGAGTGGACTCGGCATCCGAATTGTTTACGGATATACCTGCTGACCTACTTGATCCGAAACTCGATATCCCCTCCCCACTATCCGAATTAGAGCTTCGACGAGTAATAGAAGGCATGGCTCGTTCGAACGCCATTCCCGGCGATTACGCGTGTTTTCTAGGCGGAGGTTCGTATCGCCACCACATCCCTGCGGTTGTGCGTCAGATCGCGAGCCGCAGCGAGTTCATGACGGCCTATACGCCGTATCAGCCGGAGGTTTCCCAAGGGACCCTACAAGCCCACTATGAATTTCAGACTCTTGTATGTCAGCTTACTGGAATGGAGATATCAAACTCTGGGATGTATGATGGCGCGACTTCAATGGCTGAGGCAGCCCTCATGGCGGCCAGGGTTACCGGGAAACAAAGGGTTGTAGTACTGGAATCGGTATCGCCATACTATTTGGAGGTACTCAAAACCTTTTGTGATGCTCCTGGGTTGGAGATAGAAACGGTGCCAGATGGTGTGAGCGAAATGGCCAAAGATTCGGCATGCCTGATAGTACAGCAGCCCAATTTTTTTGGGAGAATCATCGATCTAAAGAAACTGTCGGATTTGGCCCATTCTGCCGGAGCGTTATTGGTTGTTGCTTGTGATCTCATGTCGCTGGCGATGTTCAAGTGCCCAGGAGACTACGATTCAGACATTGTTGTAGCAGAGGGTCAACCTATGGGCGTAGCGCCGACTTTTGGAGGACCATATGTAGGCATTTTTGCATGCAAGCAAAAGTACAGCCGCCAGATGCCGGGACGAATCGTCGGTAGGACGGTGGATTCTGATGGCCGTGAGGGATTCGTACTCACTTTGCAGACACGGGAGCAACACATCAGGCGTGAGCGAGCAACGTCCAACATATGCACTTCAGTGGGGTTGATTGCTTTGATAACAACGGTGTATATGGCCTCATTGGGGAAGCGTGGTCTTCAGCATGTCGCCGAGAGTTGCTACCACAAAGCCCACTATGCTGCATCCATGGTCGCCGATATTCCAGGATACTTCTTGGAGACTGATGCTCCGTTTTTCCGTGAATTTGTGCTGGAGTGTCCTATGCCCCCCAAAGCGATTAACGAAAAACTCTTGCAATATAGGATTATAGGTGGGCTTGATGTGAGTGAGCATGTATCTAACGGGATGCTATTTTGTTTCACAGAGGTTAATTCAAAGGAAGAGATAGACTTGTTGGTGTCGGCTTTGGCTGAGATTGGTGGTGCGGCGTGAATCAGTTTGGAGTCGTAAAAGATGGAAAGAGACGCCTGCTCATGGACCGTAGTGTCCCCGGAAGGATTGGTACGACATTACCCCCATTGGATGTTCCGATCCAAACTCTGCCTTCACCTGAATTGCTTCGTAACGAATTGGAGATGCCAGAGGTTTCCGAGAGTGAGTTGGTTCGATACTTCTCTCAGATAAGCCAATTCAATTTTTCCATAGACCACAATTTCTACCCTCTTGGAAGTTGTACCATGAAGTACAACCCCAAGTTAAATGATGAGATGGCCGGGTTCCCGGGCATGTCTGAGATACACCCACACCAGCCGGAAGGGACCGTACAGGGAGCCCTCCAGTTAATGTACGAGTTGCAGCGTATTTTGGCCGAAATCACAGGGATGGCAATGACGGGGTTGGCTCCTATGGCGGGTGCCGAAGGCGAATTAGCAGGGATGCTCATGACGCGAGCATACCATCTCGATCGAGGTGAGCCTGGACGAACTAAGGTGCTCATCCCCGATAGCGCGCATGGTACGAATCCGGCGTCTGCGTCTATGGCGGGCTTTGAGGTTGTCGAAATTCCGTCTGACTCAAACGGGAACACAGATATAGAGGCTTTAAAATTTGCTGTAGGAAACGACCTAGCAGGTTTGATGCTGACACAGCCTAGTACCCTCGGCCTGTTTGACACAAACATTACTGAAGTTGTCCAGATTATCAGGAACGCAGGAGGTATTCTATATGGTGATGGAGCGAATCTAAATGCTCTCTTGGGGCGAGTAAAACCGGGAGAACTTGGATTCGATGTTATCCACTCTAATTTACATAAGACTTTTACCCAGCCGCACGGTGGGGGTGGTCCTGGAGCGGGTGCCGTTATGGTTGGTAAGCGGCTCGTGCCATACCTACCAACTCCGGTTGTGGAAAAAATCGAGGAGCCCAATGGAGTTGCTAGGTATATACTCGGAAAGCCCGAAAAAACTATAGGAAGAATGGGAGGATTTCACGGCAATTTCGGAGCTCTGGTGAGGGCTTATTCGTACATTCGTACTCTAGGTGACCAAGGCATTGCTCAGGTTAGTGAGGATGCGGTAATCAATGCCAACTACATTATGAGTCAATTGAAAGATGTTTACGAACTACCTTATGAAAGAACTTGCATGCATGAAGTCGTATTATCGGCGCGTAAACTTAAGCGTGATTATGGGGTAAGTGCCCTTGACGTGTGTAAGCGGTTGATCGATTACGGGATACATCCACCTACTATGTATTTTCCTCTGGTCGTTGAGGATGCATTGATGATTGAGCCGACCGAGACCGAAAGTGTGGAAACGTTAGACCACTTTATAGATGTGATGAAGAAGATTGCGGTTGAAGCTAAATGCAACCCTGATTTACTGCATGAAGCCCCTCACAACGCACCAAACTCACGCCTCGACGAAGTCGCTGCGGTTCGCCGGCCAGACCTCCGCTGGAAACGCAGCAGTGCTAATATACAATGACCAATGGGCTGGTTGTGGCGCGCTTTTGTAGTCTTGATATCGTTGGTGCAGGGGCTTACCAATGCCAAGTAGACAGCAAGGAGTGTGTGGCGTAGACCTGATGCCCCAGTGAGATGTGGCTGTCTTAATACTGAGTACGCGTTTTAACAGGACTCGGGGGCTATGGTTCATTGTCGTTTAAATCACCACGCTTATATGTACAAGCCAAAAATATCTTAGGCGTTGACAAGTGCTAGAATCGAGTCAACTGACGTGACAGGTCTTTACTGTCATATTGTGATAATAGTGGGTAAATAGGAATAGATGCCTGAAGTTGAGAGTCGGAGCCATGTCTTTCGTGAAGGCGATCAAGCTCTTATTTTGGACCGCCGAGGTCGACGGTATTTAGAAAAGTTAAATTCAGAATCGGAATTTCATTCCCATCTCGGGAACATCCCGCACAGTGATGTTATCGGTAGAACAGAAGGTGTGCGCCTTACCACTAACCGAGGACATCGACTTCTCGTGTTGAAGCCGACAATGGCAGACTTCACCCGGCAAATGCCACGCATCGCAACGGTGGTTTATCCCAAAGACTTGGGTGCCATAATCGTTTTTGGTGACATATTCCCTGGGGCTCGAGTTCTTGAAGCAGGAACTGGCTCTGGCGCGGTTACTATTGCTCTACTGAGGGCTGTAGGCGCTAAGGGTCGTGTAATCTCTTACGATGTCCGTGAGGACATGATTGAGCGTGCACAATCTAACATCGAGTCGATGTTTGTCGAAACAGAGCGACTGACTTTGAAACTTGGTGATGTGTATCAGGGCTTTGAAGAGACTGGTTTGGATAGGATAGTCTTGGATTTACCTGAACCTTGGCAAGTAGTGCGTCATGCGGCGGCGGCGCTAGTTCCGGGTGGATTGTTTTTGAGTTTTCTGCCAACGGTACTTCAGTTTCACGAACTTACCAAGGCCCTTCGTCACCAAGGTGAATTTGACATGATCGAAACTGTGGAGGTTCTGGTTCGGCCGTGGTCTGTGGGTGGACGTAGTGTGCGTCCTGATCAACGTATGGTCAGTCACACAGGGTTTATAACAACAGCTCGTAAATGCGAATCTGTACCTGCAAATACTGATGGGGATGATAATTAGTCAGAGTTTGCATTACCGATAGCATTGAATGGTAGTTGACTCAATTCCATTTCCAAATGTGGGTAGCGTCCCTGAAACAATTTAATGTGGCGGGGTTTAATAAATGGAATAGGCAGCCCTTTATTGAAGGACGGGGCGTTGTGAGGAATGACCGCATCTACATCCAATACGCCTGTGTTTTTCCCCTGTATAAGTACCTTGAAATCTCCCAGACCCCCAGACTTTGTTAGTTCGCGAACGGCAAACAGATTCGCGAACTTTTCGGATTCAGGTATTGTCTGGCGTCGCAATTCTGTGAGCAGGTTATTGAATCCGAGCCTGTGGAGGAAATCAGTCTGGGTGAACATTCCTATTAATTCCATTCCGTTGGCATTACCTTCTTCAATGACATTGGAGAAATCGACGTGAGACGTGATGTCTTGACGTCCTACGCGCTTGAGAGGATCGTCAAGATGAACGTGGCGATAGTATGTTTGCAATGAGCCTCGACGGCGATGTGGTGAATATAAATTGCTGGCTTCATAGCCATAGTCGATGGTTAGTACGAAACCTCGATCCAATGCCCCCGCGGTTCCATGCATCCATTGACCAATTCCAGTGTTGACTTCCCCCCTGTAGCCGTCTGGCATGTTTGCCAAGTATGGTCGAACTCTGTCCTCTATTAAATGAGTGGACGGTTCTCGTAGGGATGTGACTAACTTTCCATTACTTATTGTGACGTGTATTTCTAGCAAACTCCCATTTTTTACTTCGAATAAATGGACAGGGAACGAGTCAAGTAGTTCATTCGAGAGAAAACAACCGGCGATACCCCTTAATGGGAGACTGTTCGATGTGATTCGATAGGCGTCTTGGCTGTTTTTTGGGGTCTTTGGTAAGAATCTGTCTATTATGGTATAGATAAGAGCGTTCCCAAAGTCACCCAATGATGCTCTTGAGTATTCGATGATGTCGGCGGCAAGGATTCCGTTACCAGCACCTATTTCGATGGCGTAAAATTGGGTTGGTTGGTCTAAAGCGCGCCACATCTCACGAAGTTGTATGGCGATCAGTGCTCCGAAAGCAGGATGAGCGGACGGACTAGTAAAGTAGTCCCCGTTTTCACCGAAGGCGTGACCGTGAGCGTAGTAGCCTCCCTTCGGGTGGTATAAAGCGAGTTCCATGAACTCGGCGAACGTTATGGCTCCTTTATGGTCGATGCGGGATCGGATCGCTTTTTCAGCGTGAGTTGCTTGCATTTGGATCGGTCGGTGACGGAAAAGGGACCCATCGTTCCATGTACCGGGCGTGCACGGTCAAATCTCTTCCAATACGTGTTCAGATCAGGGGGATTTTTGCTGTGTTTCCTGCTGTTTACGTAGCTGCCGCG
>JASMAO010000098.1 GCA_030754315.1 SAR202 cluster bacterium | reverse complement strand
GTCGGGGCTGACTCGTTAGGATACCTGAGTCACGAAGGACTAATCAGATCTGTTGGAATCGGTGAAAACCGAGTCTGTATGGCATGTTTTACTGGAAATCACCCCATCCCGGTTCAACTTGAGATGGACAAGCTCGCCCTGGAGATTTAATGACTCCCCAAGCACATAATGATCTACACTAACGCTCTTTCGCTGATTTCCGTGGCCATGGATTTAGTGGCCTTCCATAAAAACACAAGACATACGCGCGTTATCTTAGAGAATAGGTGCCAATAACGGGGAAAATGCCGCCGACACCACAAACCTACAAATCCGCGGGGGTAGACCGCAACTCCGCCGAGGAAATAAAACGCCGTATAACCTCTATGGCCTCAAAAACTCATGGGCCAAATGTTCTTGGTGGTATAGGTGGGTTCGGCGCATTGTTTCAGCTCCAGAGCTACAAAAATCCCGTACTCGTATCAAGTACAGACGGCGTCGGCACCAAGCTTAAAATCGCCGCTGCAATGAACATTTATGATGGTCTCGGCAGGGATTTGGTCAATGCATGCGTTAATGACGTAATCGTGTGTGGAGCCAAACCTCTGTTCTTTTTGGACTACCTAGCAATGGGTCGGTTATCTGACGACATTGCTGTATCAGTAGTCGACGGCATGGCACGTGCGTGTGAAGAGATCGAATGCGCTTTGATCGGAGGAGAACTCGCCGAACTTCCTGGTCTGTATTCCGGTGACGACTTCGACATGGCCGGCTTCGCCGTCGGTGCAGTTGAGAAGGATAAAATACTGGACGGTTCAAATATTGCAGAAGGAGATCTCTTGATAGGTATACCCTCCAACGGTTTACACACCAATGGATACTCACTGGTCCGAAACGTATTCAAAATAGATGACGATCCTTCGCCTTTACATGAGTATTATTCAGAATTAGGACAGAGTCTAGGCAAAGCCCTCGTGGCTCCACACAGATCTTATTACCGGATATTAGAACCAGTCTTCGACTTGATCAAAGGCATGGCTCACATAACTGGAGGAGGGTTAATCGACAACGTTCCACGAGTGCTCCCTAAAGGTTTGTCAGCCCTTTTTACAACGGATGCCTGGCAAATACCTCCCATATTCTCTATCCTCCAAGACGAAGGCAACATAGAATCACATGAGATGTATCGGGTATTCAACATGGGCCTCGGTATGGTGCTCATCTGCGACTCAACTCAAGCTCAAACAGTCACAACGGCTGTACAAGGAACCGAAGTCGTAGGTCGAGTAATTGAAGAAGATGGCAGGGGACGGGTAATTCTAGAATGAAGGCACTTTTAAGCACGTATGACAGGACTGGGCTCAGTGATTTTGCTTCGGCGTTAGTTGATTCTGGATTCGAACTCGTGAGTACTGGGGGCACCGGATCCACCTTGGAAAAAGCTGGATTCACGGTGCGCAAGGTGTCGGATCTGACAAAGTCTCCGGAAATGATGGACGGCAGAGTCAAGACGCTTCATCCATCCATACATGCCGGCATACTTGCCAGGCGTGATGTCAAGACCGATCTCGACGAGCTTACTGCAAACGGCATAGACACAATAGATCTAGTCGCTTGTAATCTCTATCCTTTCATCGAAACGGTTAGTAGCGGTGCGGCGAAACTTGGTGACGCGCTAGAAAAAATAGATGTCGGTGGCCCTACAATGGTCAGGGCAGCGGCAAAAAACTTCCCTGGGGTCATCGTTATTGTAGATCCCTCTGACTACGCGTGGATCGGAGAAAGGCTATCCAGTGCTCGCGGCAGCAATCCTCTTTCAACAATCTCCATTGAAGAAAGACGCACACTGGCACGCAAAGCCTTCCAGCACATAGCATACTACGATACTGCGGTGTCCCAGTTCCTAGGTAAAAGCGATCTATTGATCGATCCCGAGATTACGTTGGGCTACGTCCAACACGCCAAATTACGTTATGGAGAGAACCCACATCAGCAAGCATCTGTTTACGCTAACCCATTGGCAATGGGTGGCGTAGTCCGCGCAGAACAATTACACGGCACTGATTTATCCTTCACCAACTTCTTGGACGCAGATGCTGCCTGGCAAACTGTCAACGAATTCTCCGAGTCGACAGTGACGGTTGTTAAACACACCAACCCATGTGGCATAGCGATCCACGACGATCAACCAACAGCTTACAGACAGGCATTTGAAGGAGACTCCGTATCAGCGTACGGGGGTATCGTCGGCTTTAACCGCACTGTAACGAAAGCAACGGCAGAAGCAATGCGTGGCGTTCTATATCACATTGTCATTGCACCCGACTACGAAGTTGACGCGCTAGACCTCCTTCGTAAACGAAAGCAACTGCGGATTCTAAAAGCCAAAGCCACCTCTGGCCCAGGAGACGATATCGACGTACGCCTAGTCTCAGGCGGTGCACTAATACAATCCACAGACACGTTGAATGAGGATGCCGCATCCTGGCAGGTTGTGACTAAATTGACCCCGACACCAACACAACTGGAGGACCTGTCCTTCGCCTGGAAGGCCGGCAAGCACATTAAATCCAACACCATTGTTCTCGCGAAGGACAAGACGATGGTGGGAATGGGCACAGGGCAGCCCAATCGAGTGACTAGCGTTCATCTCGCTCTGCGTATCGCAGGAGAAAAAGCCAACAATAGCGTCATGGCATCGGACGCCTTCATCCCATTTCCCGACAACATTGAGCTTGCGGCAGAAGGCGGTGTTGTTGCGATAGCCCAACCCGGAGGCTCTATCAGAGACGATGATGTCATCGAGGCAGCCAATCGTCTTAACATCTCCATGGTCTTCACGGGAGTCCGTCACTTCAAACATTAATCCTGGTGTTGGAACAAATCCAGCAGAATGAACTAAAGTGGACGAATCCATCTGGCACCCCAGCACCTTAGATTGCTAATTCTTGACATGTCTAGATTCCGCCGTGGTGAACCTTCGATATCAATTTAATCGGATAACTTACAGTAATCCCCTCCTAGCGGTACATATCCAAACCTTTAAATTGATTTTGACACGCTACACTTACGCAAATTAAACTCGAACATATATTGGCTATATTCAATTTGTGCCACTTTCTGCCACCAAGGTAGCGATGTCTTCCTTCAAATCTGGGAACCATAGCAACACTGAAAACGGCTTCTTCGCCGCCATGGTCTACCGAGACTATCTCTATATGTGGGGCGCCAGTCTGTCGGCGGGTGCCGCCGCTTGGGCACTGATAGTAGGCCGTGGGTGGCTAATCTACGAAATGACAGACTCGGCACTTCTAATAGGTGTAGTGACATTCGCCGCAATGATT
>JASMAO010000097.1 GCA_030754315.1 SAR202 cluster bacterium | reverse complement strand
TAGTCCTCGGAATTCTAATGAAGCTGCGTTAGTTAGTAGTTTTGGAGCGTCCGGTCTGTTTTTTACCATAGGCCGAAGAACCAATAATACGAAGATACTGCCTCCGATCCAGGTAGCCGCTGTCATGAGGTGCAGCCATCTGATCACGAGTAAGAACAGGTCGATCATAGTCATTGAATGGAATTCCGGTTAGTGATTTGCCTTAGCATCCATCTAACTGTTCGGAGAGCAGCGTTGGGAAATTTCACGGCCATTAGTTATGATTCGGCAGCTTTCCGGCCCCTTAGCCATGGTTATTGAAAAATAAGGTTACTGCGTTTGGTTGGTGCTTTTCGTCAGCCTTTTCTTCAACTGAGGGGTGCAATTAGTTTCTCTTTATGGGTTTTTAACTGGTAGTATTTCCTCTATAAGACGCTCAAGTTTATTAGCGTTTAGAGTGCCAGTCCATTGACGAGTTACGCGATGGTCTTGGTCAAGGAATATGGTGGTTGGAAAACCGATGATTTCATACTCAGAGGTGATGTCATCTAGGTCAGGTCCCACTGCGTAAGTTATACCAAATTGATCTATAAACTCCTGGCCTTCTGCGACTGTGTCTAGATGCACAGACATCACCCCAATAAATTCAACATCATCTTTGTGTAGCTTATATGACGCTTCAAAATCTGGCATTTCTAGTCGGCACGGTGGGCACGAGGGGTACCAGAAATTGATTACAACGGGCTTTCCGCGCAAATCCGACAGATGAAGATTCGTTCCTTTAATGTGATTTGCGTTGCTAAAGAGCTCTAGTTTGAAGTCCGGTGCGATGCCTGAAAAAGAGGCATCCACACCGCTTTGATTGTTGATATTGCAGCATGTGAGTATCATAATCAATAGTACTAATCCAATCATTCCCAATGGGGATTTCAAACTCATACGGATCTTAAATTCATTGATTGAGTTACCCAAATCGATACTCACCACTGTCCATATTCGGATCATTATTGTTGTCGATAGGAATAAAAAATAGCTTTCGTATAGCCTCAATGATTGTTGACCACTGTAGCTGTAGTTAATCTGACCGCTGAGCTGCTGTTGTGATTTCCTACACAGATAACCGATGAGAAAAGGCAACGCCTAATCCTCTTTTTTTTCTTCAGCCACAAACTCTTGGGCTCGGTCCAGTAGAAGTTTTGTCTTTTCTTGTGACATGTTGCGGGTTTCCAAATATATTTTTAAAGCGTCCAGCGGGTTAAGTCCGGATGCATCCACTCCAACTAGCCTGTTCTGGTTCTGTTGTTCCACTTCGCGAGAAATCGCAGCTATGAAATGTGCGTTTTCAAGCGATTGCCTTATGTCAGCATCTCGAAGTCCGGATTCTTGTTGCTTAAAACGCATAATTAACTTGACAATAGCGTTGTCTATGTTGTGACTGTGTATGTTTTCAATTATCATCCGGGTCGGGTCCAATTGGTTAGCCGGCACGTCGACTATTATTGATAGGAATCGACGCGCGTCCACAGGCTTAAATTCGAAGTTGTATAGTCTGTAACCTCTCGGTTTGGATGGGTCGATGTCAATTACGCAGAATCCTTTCTCGTCGCTTTCCTCACCGAAATCTATTCGTTGAAGACTCCCGGAATATACAACGTAAGGATCTTGATTGAGTATTTGATGCTTGTGTATATGACCCAACGCTACATAATCAAATTCAGGGAGAGCTACGCTGCTTTTGAGTAACACATGTTCGCGTCCCAGCAACATTGATTGCTCTGAACTTGTTACCGCCTCACTCACTGTTACGTGTCCTGCTAAGAGCGCAGGTATTTCCTTATCCAGGTCTTGAGCCTGTACCCGAATTATGTCGGTGAGGCGTTTTTGTATGAGTTCATTCACTTGGGACGGGTTTAATCCGCGAGTTTCATCCGTCGTTAAAAGTTGACTCCGCCTGATCCATGGGACTGATACCACTTGAATTGGGCCGCTTCTGGTCACAATTCGGTGCGTCTCGAGTCGGTCCGCAGGGTATACATGAGAGACATCAAGCGTACGAAAAATCTCTAATGCTGTGGCTCGGGCGGTGACGTGTGGCATGTCGTGATTGCCTGTAAGGAGGAACACGGGGATGTTATTAGATGCAAGTTGTGCCACACGTTTGGCGAATTCCCGTTGATGCGTCTGGGTAGGGTCGCGGCTTTTATAAGCGTCCCCGCAGAAGAGAACCAGATCTGCTCGTTCTTTCAACGCGAAATCTACGACTTCGTCGAATGTTTTGAGAAAGTCTTGTAGTCTTGTAGACAGTCCAGTTTCCGGGTCCGTGCGCCCATAATTCTCCACCCCAATGTGAACATCAGCGAAATGTACTATCTTCATTGCTGTAGTGCTATCGCTTCAACACTGAGTTAACGTCTGGTACCGAACTAAATTTGTGGCGGTCGTATGGTTGGTGAATCACTTAACCGCTTTCCTACTTCATTCACTAGCCTGTCTATACTTATCCTGTCTTGGGCCATAGTGTCCCTGTCTCGGATTGTTACCTTACCATCGTCTAACGACTCGAAATCTACTGTGATACAGAAAGGTGTACCGACCTCATCCTGCCTTCTGTAGCGTCGCCCTATACTCTGTGTGTCGTCATACTGCACCATGCCGTTGGAAACTTGCGAATTACGCACCGTGTCGAATACCCGTTTCGCAAGTGGAGCAAGTGTTTCATTTCGGCTTAATGGAAGGACTGCCACTTTTATGGGTGCGAGGGTAGGGTGTAATTTTAAGACTACTCGGCGTTCAACATCTCTGGATGATGCAGTAGGCGCGTCTTCCTCTACGTATGCATCCGATAGAAACGCGAAAACGCTCCTATCCACGCCGAAGGTCGGTTCTACAACGTACGGCATAATATGTTTATTCGACGCCTGGTCGAAGTAAGTTAACTGTTTCCCCGAAGCCTCTGAATGTGCCTGTAAGTCGTAGTCTGTTCGGTTTGCAATACCGCTGATTTCACCCCAGCCCCATGGAAATTGGTACTCGATGTCAGTGGTCGCTTTTGAGTAATGCGCCAATTCGTCTGTCTCATGATTTCTTAGCCTTAACCGATTCTCTGGTAACCCTAGGTCACCGTACCAACACTTACTTTCTTCGATCCACCGCTGGTGCCACATCTCATCTTCTCCGGGCATTACAAAGAATTCAAGTTCCATGATCTCGAATTCCCTGGTACGGAAAATGAAGTTTCGAGTGGTAATCTCGTTTCTGAAGGCCTTCCCGGACTGAGCGATACCAAATGGAAGCTTCCGCCTCGTGGAGGTCAATACATTTTCGAAGTTTACGAATATACCCTGTGCCGTTTCAGGTCTTAGATACGCGACACTCGCGTCATTTTCCACTGGTCCCAAATATGTCTTTAGCATTAGATTGAACATCCGAGGCTCAGTCAGGTCACCACTGCAGGAGGGACATTCCCGTTCATCAATTTGATCGATACGCCATCGCTGATGGCATTCCGTGCATTCTGCCAGTGGATCTGAGAAATTTTCTACATGGCCGCTGGCCTGCCATACATCTGTGTGCATCAGGACTGCTGAGTCCAATCCAACCATGTCGTCTCGTTCCCAGACCATGCGTCTCCACCAAGCATCCTTTATGTTACGCTTCAGTTCAACTCCCAACGGTCCGTAATCCCAAGTACTGGCTAAACCGCCATAAATTTCACTGCTCTGAAAAATGAACCCCCTGCGTTTACATAGAGAAACCAGGGTGTTCAGATCCAATTGTGTCGTGGTATTCGTCACATTTCCCTCACTGTTTGCGCAAAATTGTTTCAAAATAGTCGCGATGAATGTGTTTCAAAAGTAGCACAGCCTGCCGAAAGGCAAAGGATTCCTAATGCGGGACCATTAATTGGATCGGTGTCATCCCATGCAGCACCCCACTGCAGTTTAGAGTATGGTACTGGGCTTCGGCTCGCTCCTACAAGAATAGGGGTGCGAATACGAGAGCCACGATCGACATGAGTTTGATCAGAATGTTCAGAGACGGCCCGGAGGTGTCTTTAAAAGGGTCACCAACAGTGTCTCCGATTACAGCGGCCTCGTGTTGAGATGATCCCTTGCCGCCTAAGTGACCCGCTTCGATGTATTTTTTCGCGTTGTCCCATGCTCCACCTGCATTGGCCATCATGATAGCCAGAAGGAAGCCGACAGTTATTGAGCCAATTAGTAGTCCACCCAGGGCAGCTGCTCCCAGAATAGCACCTACAACCACAGGGACGACCACTGCCAACAATCCGGGGAGAACCATCTCGCGCATCGCACCCCTAGTGCTTATATCTACCGCCTTGGCATGGTCGGCTTCCGCGGTTCCCTCCATTAGTCCAGGTATTTCACGGAATTGCCGTCGCACTTCAGTTACCATGGCGTAAGCAGATCGCCCAACCGCTTGCATTGTCAGCGCCGCGAATAGGAACGGCATCATTGCACCTAAGACCACTCCCATGAGAACGTTGATGTTCATCAGGTCTAGAATATCGACGCCGGTTACCTGTGCATATGCGGCCATTAGTGCTAGTGCCGTGAGAACAGCCGATCCGATCGCAAATCCCTTGCCAGTTGCTGCAGTTGTGTTACCTAATGAATCCAATGCGTCGGTTCGTTCCCGTACCTCTGGGTCGAGATGAGCTTGCTCCGCGATTCCTCCGGCATTGTCAGCTACGGGGCCGTAAGCATCCGTGGCCAGGGTGATTCCCAATGTAGACAACATTCCCACAGCTGCCAGTGCAATCCCATACGTTTCAGCGAGGGCGTTTGCGCCCCACATCGCTACTATTACAGTTATGCCTGGTACTAGGGTGCTTAGCATACCTAATCCTAGTCCACCGATGATGACGGTTGCGGGGCCCGTTTCAGATTGGCCTGCCAAATCGCGAGTATATTTGAATTCATAGGACGTAGCGACTTCTGATGAGGTTCCTATAATCTGACCCGCAACTAGGCCAATAACGACGACCCAGAACAACTCAAATGGCAGGGATAGAACTGCAATCGCGACACCAGTGGCTATCAATACCAGAATACCGGCCGAGAAAATACCTGTTCTCAACGACCACAGTAGCCGTCCCATGGTCGCACCTTCGCCAGTCCGGACTAGAAATGAGCCCATAATAGAGGCTAAAATGCCCATACCAGCGATCAATATTGGTAAAAGGAATAGGTTGTGATCAAAATTTTCTTTTGTGTTGCTAAGGTCTCCCATTCCTAATGCTGCGGCACCGACGGCTGCTAGGGCAATCGTTGCAATAATTGAACCTACATAAGATTCGAAAAGATCTGCCCCCATCCCCGCAACGTCTCCAACATTGTCACCCACGTTATCGGCGATGGTAGCAGGATTTCGAGGATCATCTTCAGGGATACCCGCCTCTATCTTTCCTACTAGGTCTGCTCCCACATCTGCAGCCTTGGTGAATATGCCTCCACCGACTCTGGCGAACAATGCAATGGAAGATGCGCCGAATCCAAATCCAGCCGCGATGGTTGGATCTTTGAAAATCCAGAATATTGCTACAATTCCCAGTAGACCTATGCCGACGACTGTCATTCCCATGACGGTTCCGCTGTTGAAAGCTACGCGAAGCGCAGGGTTGAGCCCTTGCTGGGCTTTGACTGTAGTCCTGGTGTTCGCACGGACCGCTATGCTCATTCCAATAAAGCCAGCTAGGGCGGAACCAATCGCTCCTGCTATGTAGGCCAAAGCTGTTGATGGCACTAATCTATCACCGGTGACCCTGTCTGTATTGTCGGCAACTCTGCCCGTCAAATCATAGTCAATAAAAACTGCCAAAATGACAGCGATGATCACCACGAAAACTGTGATGAGGCGGTACTCTCTCGACAAGAATGCCCGAGCGCCTTCTTCGATTGAATCGCCGATCTTCCGTATGGCATCATTGCCAGGATCTTGGCGAAGAATATTCATGGTTAAGGCGATGGCGAAAGCCAGGGCGGCTATTCCGGCTACTATGGCAAAAAACAGTATATTCACCAAATCACCTCCCGAAAAAAGATCTTCCTCTTCTGGGAAGATCCTAGGTTAAATAACCCTGATTACAGGGTTGTGAAAACCTAACACAGGCCAACTTACCGGTCAAGAACTCAGATAGGAACGCGAATTAAAAAAAGGTCAAAAAAGGATACAGGAAACGAAATCTGAGCCTAGTTTCTAATTGATTATTTTTTTGACAATCATCTTAGAGCAGTTTGTTTTTTTTGGGAGATTGCCCGAAACTTTCCCGCATATGTCCGAAATCACTGACTCGATCACATGAGTGAAATGGATTTGCATAAATAAATTCACATTCATGTTACTCGTTGTTTTTCGCTGCAATATTTTTTGATAACCGACCGGATAAATTAAAGAATCTATTTGTGATTTGATAGTGATTTTTGAAACTGCGCAATTTTTTCTCGAGCTTGTGCTGTCTTAATGCAAGGGTGATATCTCCTCGCGTCCTTTCGAGGAGGCCTCGTGCAGCGTCGGTGCGGCGTCTCAATCCTCCGGTGACTGCCTCAGGGAAGTCCATTGTGACGAGAATAGAGTATACTTCATCCATTACTGTTAAAACTCTTTCACAACGGTCGAATTCATCTTGGCGAAGGGAATCGAGACTGTATCTACGCAGTTCGCCAACAGCTTCAGCAAGGCCGTTCAGGTATGGTGCGGCTCCTATTCCAAGCTCTTCCAAACTCGGTGGTGTATGACCCCGAACGAAGCTTAGCGTTGCCGCTGCCTCCGCGTACTCTTTCATGGCATCTTCAACAAACCCAGCGTAGTATACGCGGGGATGGTACTCGAGAATGTCATTGATGCTCTTGGTAAGTACGGTGATTTCGTCCAAAAGGTGGGTGGCTGTTTGGAACTCTCCTCGGTGAGTTGCACGAATCGAATTTGCAGAGTTTCTTACAATCTCCCGTGACGTCCGCAGTGCCTGCTCTCGTGCCTGATGCTCATCTAGGAACCAAGTTTGGGTCGTTTGAGACAGTTCATGTAGCCACTCTCCAAAACTAGATGGATCTTTTCCCAGATTGTTGTTGGTCACTCGTTTCCTCGATACCTGTTTGGTTCTTTAGTTAAATCCCTATTCATTTTCATCTATCATCATGTTTACTCATCCCCATATTTTAGCAGCCAACCTCCGTGTTTCCTTCTCAGGATCCTTCGCAAG
>JASMAO010000096.1 GCA_030754315.1 SAR202 cluster bacterium | reverse complement strand
GGAACATCACTTAATCGGCCGCTTATATCAATATTTGGGAATATCTTTTTCAAAGCGAGGGGATCATAGACAATCCTGGCCCATCCGTCTGTCAGGTCCACGGTGCCACTGTCCAGCAGGTGACCAGGCATACTGATTGTGAAATGCACCTTTCCATATTGTTCCTCTGGTGAACCTACGATAAGAGTTACATCTTGCACGCCTCTAATACCTTCGTCCAAGACGCTCCATTGGGGGTGTGTCGTCTTCAGGGGTGGACTGTTCCGCGGCACGACATATACGTCAAACCCGCCTTCAACAGCACCAAGAACTGTGCCGGTGGGGAAAGGCTCACTCATTGGCCCAGCCGAGGTTGGGGAATCGAAGGTCGCCGTCACGGATACATGATACAGGCCTGGGGTTGCAACCGAGAAGTCTTGGGATGGATCGTAGTAATAGCCTATGGCATTAGCCCGGCCCGAGATGGCATAGGCGATGCCGTCAGGGCCCGAAATCGTAACATCAACCCTTCCTGGCAATGTTGGAGCCAACTGTGCCGAGAAGGAGAAAGTGTCCCCTGACTCCAAGATGGTGCCCGGCCGGACTGCCAATGGCACAACAAAGGCATCAATTGCATTCCCATCCAGGGTCAGTATAGGCCCGCCGCTCGGACCGCCATTTGTGCCTTGAAAGGGAGGAAAGACTCGGGAGCCGATAGGGTCATCATCGGCTAGCTGCACCCAAAGCGATCCATAGATTCCGTACCGGTTCAAGTCTCGCGTAGTGTCACGAAACACTACACCCCCAAACTGGAACTTGAAGTCGTTCGGAAGATCGCCCTGTCTCCCCATGCCAGGCTGTAAGGCATACATCTCCCCGAAACGCCAATAGCCAGTTCCGATATCGTCGTCGCTGATAATTTCCCGTACGCGCTCGCCCGGGCGCTGTATTCCAGCATACCAGTAGCCGTAGCTCACGATATCCTCGGGCACAAGAGCTGGATTCATGCCTGAAGTGGTACCAAAAGCCAAGGGTAGCTCGCCATTGCGCGCCCGCTGCTCGAGAGTGGGAGGCGGTTGCGCATGTTCGCCTCTAAGATAGTTCCCTGAACTGTCCCAGGCCCGGATGGCCTCTGTCACGAGCCCCTCGGTGTCCTGGGCTGTGATGATTACCCGACCCGCATCATCGTCGGTCTGCCAGAGGATGTCGCCGGTGGCGAAAGGTAAATTGATGTGGGCTGAGTCACCCTGAAGATGCGGGCTGTTGAACCAGAGTTTCACATCGCTGATGGGAGTGCTATCACGCCCACGCCTGCCATGGGCAAGCAGGGGCGTATCGGTCGTTGCAACGACCTGTCCCCATCTTGTAGAGCCCATCCACAGCACCCCATCCGGGTCGATATAGGTGGCGGTCGTCTCCACCAGCAGCTCACCAGGCCCCGTCATCTCAATGGTCTTTGCATCCAAATCCGGAGTGAAGACGCCGAACCGGTTGGCAGTGCCAGTGACTAGTTGCTCAATTATTCTACTGGGGTCGGATTCGATAAACAGGGTGGCTCTAACCTCTACCTGGGCTGGAACACCGGGCAGCAGGGTAAGGCCAGGGTTCAAAACATCTCCTACCTCGAAAGGGGTCATGGGTAACGTCGCCGGTTCGATGTCTAATGGCTTGGCCACAAAAATGGTGTACGTGCCACCACCCCAGTAGACGTTTCCGTAGATATCCTCAACATCCCCGGTCATCTCGATGGTATATTCACCATAAACGGGAAACTGGTAATCGAAGGCATCTGATCCGGTGCTGAGCTGGAAGACATCCGCAAGGTGGCCACCCCCGTTGTCCAGTAACAATCCCCCACTGCTGGCCGGTGTACGGATAGCTGCTGTTGTGAAGGGCGCAGAGCCAAGGGCGTCAACCGTGCCATCGGGTCGAATGACTCGGACGGTCAAGGTACCAGAGGGGAATTTGAAAGCAATGTTGGGAACGTTTGGGATATATCTATCGCCGTGGGCGACCATAGGCAGGTATGGTTCCAGTCGATAGGTCACCTCCTGACCGGTAGCCTTGGAAAGGCGGGGAATAACGTAATGGTGCGCCTGGGTTGCTATGCGGTTGGCGACCTGGAAATTCGCCGCGTTATCTGCTGACTCAGTGCCTCGGCTACCGTCTGCGCTGGGCACGTCCGTAAGCAAAGTCCATATCAGGTGGGGAGAAATTGCAGGGCCGATGGTGAATGGAGGGAAAGCAAGTGCATGATTGGTCATAAAGGGGTTCACGTGGGGACGAGGTCCACCCAGAGACCCAACTTCGATGTTGCTACCTGTGTCGAGCCAGAGCGAATAGACTCCGTCGGCTGCACCCTCCGGAATCTCCATCTGGAAATTGAACGGCGCGGTGAGGGTATCAGCCCCTTCAACAGGTCGAAGAGGGTCTGTTTGTAGCAAACCACCGCTCAGCGCTGGACCATTCCAGTGTTCGATGGGAAGACCTGTGGGTGTGAGTATGTTGGAAAAGAACTGGTTGGCCATAATCCGAGGTTGACCCGTGTAGTCGAAAAGAGGGCTGAGCCGAGTATGAAGACCCAGTAGTTGACCAGTTATTTCTACTGCTGAGCCTCCGGCGGCATGCACTATTGCATTTCCACTAAGGGTCACCGAGCCACCAGGTTCAAATGTGCCGGTCATTAGTCCCATCAGAGTGAAATCCAGATGGCCTGGCGTAGTTGAGCCACTGATAACAAAGGGCACCCCGTTTCCGATAGGTGACTCGAAAGGCACCTGGGCCATTGCACCGATCGCCGCGTTAACATGGGCTGGCCTAATGTCCTGGAGAATTTCCGAGTGAAGCCAGCGGCCACCTGTTGGGTCATATTTGACAATGATCCAAGAACCTGGAGGTGCTACTATCTGCGCTTTGAAGCTGCCGTCGATGTCGGATGTGGTCAAAGCAGCATGGGCGGTGTTAGGGCTGACAACATAGACAGGGTAATCACCGGGGATAGCCCCTGCTGATCCGGTCACGCGGGTAAAGCCGTCTCCCAACCAAGTCAACTCTATCTTGGAAAAGTCGGGCACTGGCAGGGCGGGTGTGTAAAAGTCGTCTGGACGCGAGTGTACGAAACCGAAAGGCTTAGGTGTAACTGCGGACGACACTGGCGTGGACGTTGCTTTGGACAGCGGGGCAGGAGTAGCTGTAGGTGGCACCCGAGTGGGAATGGCCGTAGGGGTAGTCAAAGGAGCCGTCTCAGTGGGAGTGGATGGGTTTGTTGGTTCTGGCTTCGGAGGTGCCTTTGTGGGCGAAGGCTCGACTTCCACTTTAACCGCCACTTTGGCTTCGGGAGTTCGGGTATCAACAACCTGACTTCCCCCACCACACGCAGCCATCATCACCGCAAGCAGCATGCATCCCAGTAGCAGTAGTGCCTTATGTCTTGGAGCTGTGAGCATGATTGCGCGATTGCTTTGATTCAGATCCGTTAAACACCCATTAGGCGAGCCATGTTACCCCCAACTATTAGTTCAGTCTGGTCATTGGTCAGGAAGTCGGAACAAATACGCATATGGTCGAGATTCTGACGGTAGGTGTAAAAACGCATAACTATAGGCATGTCAGTGCCCCATATGAGACGCTCAGCCCCTACTCTTCCCACCAATTCCTCTATAGTCGGTCTGACCTGAACCATTGGATAATCCCACACGCCACCAAGAAAGATAGCAAATAGCAGTTGAATGTGGAAATTTGGATCATCTGGAATAGCATTATAGACATCGTCCGGAATAGATAATCCTCCGTCTTTGATAAACAACCTCCAACTGAGACCATGGGTCAACACCACCGGCACGCCAGGGTACATATCCATCCAACGCTGAATCATTCCAAGTTGGGCAACAACCGGCTCTGAATCGGTGGCTCCAGGCATTGCCAGAGATGAGTAACTAGGCGTGACAAACAGGGGCACACCTAGTGAAACCACGGCGTCCCAGAACGGCTTAAAGTCGTCACTATCCCAATCTTCAGTGTCTCCATACAGTGACAGTTGATCAGGCAGGAACTGAACACCGTGCAAGCCCTGTTCTTTGACTGCACGATTTACCTTTTCAATCGCACCGTCGACGTTAGGCCTGATCAACCATTCCTCAATATGTGCAAGTCCTTGCAGCCGATCAGGAAACTTCCTACAACAGTCGGCAATGAATTCGTTACCAATACCCAGATAAGGCGTACGATGTAGCAATGCCATATCTACACCGGCGTAGTCCATTTCTGCAACAAGGTCATCTGCATCGTATGTCATGTCTCTGAGAGACGGGGGAGTGTACTGTTTAACGTAATCATCGCCATCTATTGTCCACTCAAATCGTCCATGACTGGCCGCACGAAACTGGACATCTTTGAGGGAATCGAATCCCCTGTCACTTCGAGTGTCAATGAGACCGCTGTTATCTACAGGTGCCCTGTCTCGCGAGCGCCATACTGGCTGAAAGTGGCTCGCAATACCGAGCTGTAAGTGTTTACGAAATTCGTCCCTGTCGTTAAACCCACCGTCGCCGCGCAGGTCTGGGAAACAGTAGGCGTGGCCATCATATATCATCGAAAAATCCTCAACTCCATTAAGAAACTCTGATCCTCATTATTAAAAAGCCAATTTTAATGCAAAATCAGGCATCTCTGAAATAGCAAATCTATGCAAGTAATATACGATCCTCCTACATAACTGCCTTAACAGATCATCTCTTGAAGAACAGTAATCTTGGTGGGTATATTCAAACTACGGAGTTAACCACAACAGGTCTATGATCTCTTCGCCAAACCTCGGCCCCAAACGCCCCTCGGCGGCTTGGGCGAGACTCTTCTACAGTGCTAGGGCTTTTAATCTCTCCCCTAACTACCCTGAGGAATTCAACTAACTCTGCACGGTAGGCATCAGCGAAGCGATCGAAGAAAGTCAAGTAAGGCGATCCCGCAACTGATTTTTTGGTTTCCACTGGCCTAATTGGAGCACGGTTATCCCAACCAACGGAAACGCTGTCTCCAGACCCATGCAATTCCATACGCACATCGTAACCTAACGGATTGTGTCTGCTGCCCGTAAGCACTACCAGTGCCCCTCTTGCCAATTTCAACACAGCCGCAGTCGTGTCTACGTCTCCATGACGCCGAAAAGCTTCATCCACCAATACAGACCCCTCAGCATATACCTCGATGATGGGCTGTCCCACAACCCAAGGAACAAGGTCGAATTCGTGAATATGCATATCCCTGTACATACCACCAGATCCCTTGATGAAACTTTCTGGAGGTGGTTCGTGATCATGGCCAACCATACGAACAAGATAAATTTGGCCGAGTTCACCCCCGAGCACTTTCTCGTGTGCCATTCGGAAACCCGCATCAAATCGGCGTTGAAATCCGACTTGAACCTGCACCCCGGATGAGGATACTCGCCGTACCAACCGATCTGTAGCTGAAAGGTCAAGGGATATCGGCTTCTCACAAAAAATGGGCAACCCGGCTTCAATCCCAGTTTCTACAAGCGTCACATGATCCACAGTCGAAGTCGAGATCACTAAGCCATCCAGCCCTGCATCAATAACCTCGCTGATCGAGCGAACTGCCGTAGCTTCCAGTTCAATGGCAAGAGAGGTGGCCACTTCTCTATTCTGATCATAAAGAATCAAATTATCCACATCGGCAAGCCCGCGCAAGGCACGCGCCCGGAACGAACCCAACCTACCTGTCCCTATGACTCCGATGTGCATCGCCCATCTCCTTAGGTCTAACGTTCAGTCAAAATTGAGGTAGAGGAGTTTCCCAGTGGATCTTTCCCTATTATCCAGTCTGGAACAATTTGCGGGTATAAGATCTGAACCATGAGCGTAACGATGCCACCCACAACCGCTGCTAAAAGGTACACAAAGATACGGCGACTTATTGGTATACCTAAAACAAGCCAGAAATCCCGGTATCGTATTGTTCCAGGATCCGTTGGAATTGAAGACCATCTCCAGCCAAGCCCAGCACCGATAAGAACCAACAACAAGTGTGTCATCAATCTCAAGATCAACCAGCCATATGGCAGATCCCCTCTCGTTTCAAAGTCACGAATGGCTACACCGAGATCGCCTACGATTATGTTGGCGACTGCGCCAAATGCAAGTCCAACGACAAGCCCGACGGCTACAAATAC
>JASMAO010000095.1 GCA_030754315.1 SAR202 cluster bacterium | reverse complement strand
CTGACAATCGCCAGATAGCCGATGGCAAGCCAGGCCCCATTACCCTGCAACTATTGGCTGCTTGGAGTGAAACCGTCGGCCTGGACATAGTTGACCAGGCGCTTATGTACGCCAAGGACTGAATAGGTACAGGCGGGTGAGAGAGACCTTAGAAAATTACTGTACCTAACGTGCGGCAAATATCCGGAAGGTAGATGTAATTTTTCCCTCTTTTCGCACTACGGTACGGCGCGCCCGGCGAAGACGCCTGTGCACTTTTCGTTGTCCACGGCAACCTGACCGTTTACTAGCACGTACGGTATGCCTGCCGGGGGTTGGCGCGGGTCGTCGTATGTAGCGTTGTCGATGATACGCTCCGAATCGAAAACAACGACATCGGCGAAGTAGCCTCTCTCGATGCGGCCGCGCTTTTTTAAGCCGAATCTCTTTGCGGGATTGTCGGTCACACGTTGGACGAGTTGCTCGAGACTTATAACGTTGAACTGTCGTTGCAGGCGCCCCAGGATTCGTGGGAACGTTCCGAAGGCCCTTGGGTGGGGCATGCTTCCAATAGGAATGGCGTCGCTCCCGACCATATAGTCAGGTCTGGATAGGAAATCCATAGTGTCCCGACTCACCTGGCGCCATACTTTGACGCTGTCGGGAGGTGCCCCCCGGTAAGCTACTCTCAGGTCGTTCTCTATCAGGAGATCGCAGACCAACTCGCCAGGTGATACCCCTCTGGCCTCGGCAAGCTCCATCACGCTCATGCCTTCTGCTTCGGGGGTTTGTGGGGAGTATGTCACCACTACCCCTACTAGACCATCGTCGCTTTCAAGGCCCTCCGCTAGTTTTTCCCGCTCGGATGCGTCCTTGATTCGATTAAGCGCTGCCTCTGGCCCGCCATCGTGTACATGAGACGGCAGCATACTTAGTGCGAAGGTGCAGCCGGACGGGTAGGGGTACAGTTCCATGGTGCAATCGACCCCCTCGGACTTGGCTTTGTCGATGAGCTCCATGGTCTCCTCAACCTGACCGGCAGTTTCGGGGCCCGTCCTATAGTGGGAAAAGTGAACACCGATGCCTGACCTTCGTCCGATTTCCAGGGCCTCAGGAACGCCGCCTTCACCGCCAAAGGACCTCTCGTTGTGGTTGCTGCGAAGGTGGGTCACGTAGACGCCGCCGGCTTCGTTCGCTGTCTTACACAACTCCACCATTTCGTCCCCGTTACTCCAAGACTGAGGGAAGTACATGAGGCCTGTGGCGAATGCGACCGCGCCCTGTTCAATCCCCTCTGTTATTAGGCGTTTAGCCCTTTCTAGAGCGTCCCCCACCAGTGCCTCATCTTGGAAACCTAACGCTTCGAGTCGGACAGCGCCGTGTGCGACGCAGTAGGCTGTATTGATCGACACTTTCTTGTCGTAGTGCGACCGGAAGGCCGATACAGAGCTCATGTCTAGGTCCTCTGGAGGTTCTCCCAGAATGCCCGAGATGTAGCGTCTGTAGATTGGGTAGTTCTCGGCCGATAGCGGTGCGTAAGAGAGCCCGTCCTGGCCAAGTATCTCTGTCGTGATGCCCTGGCGAAGCCCGTTGGCATGCTGTGGATCCCAGAGCAGTATACCGTCGGAGTGAGTGTGAGTATCGATGAATCCCGGTGAAACGGTTAGGCCTTTTGCGTCGATTACTCGAGCAGCATTGGGAGCCAAATCAGAAAGGTCCCCGATTGCTTCTATAGCATCGTTACTGATTCCGACGTCGGCAACAAATCCAGGCGCTCCGGTACCATCGATCACAGTTCCCCCTGAGATTAGTATGTCCAAAATATGTGCCTCCAGTTCCCAGTGGCTAAGCTGTGGATCCATTATTGATTCAATTCGATTAACCTACAACAGATGCCAATCGAACGCCAGTGCTCCATTCCAAAAGATGGTTGTTTCGCTTAGATTGTGCGGTTGACACCTTCCGTGAGTGATACTACTCTGGCTGTCGCAGGTGATGTTGTGGCGGATGGGTCCAAGAAACTTTGAACGGGAGATTTCGGACTGCGTGTTTGATCTGAAGGATCGGGATATTCTGTCGTTGTTACCTACTCCATTTTTGATTGATGCCATGTGCGGAGAAGGCATGCCGCAACGTAACCTGGATGTTGGAATCAGGCCCTCGATCGAGTTCAGCAAAATGGTGGGTTCCTCGACGACTGTTAAACTCAAACTGGCTGAGGACGAAGCTTCATCTGATCTGATGAAAATGGAAGATGTGTACAGAACCAAGAGCGAATCGCCTAGTCGTATAATTGTGATTGAAGTTCCGCCTGAGCTACACGGGTTCGGCATTGTTGGGGATGGGGCAGCAACACTGGCACGGATGAATGGATTCGTAGGCGCATTGGTCGAAGGCGCTATCCGTGACACCCACGCGTTGAAGGAGATGGGCTTCCCAGCGTTTTCTCGAACCATATCGCCCGGTTCTATCATGGGTAAAGCATCTATTGCATCGGTGGGAGAGCCTGTGCTTGTCGGCGGACAGACGATTTACGAGGGTGATGTTATCGCAGCCGATAACGACGGAGTGGTTGTTATACGGGAGAGTGAACTGGACCGGCTTGTTATACGCGCCTCCGCTATTTCTGAGCGAGAGGAGCAAGGAAATAGACTCGTTGCCGAGGGAAAGACCTGGGCAGAGGCGGAGGAGATACTCGGTCCAAGAATTTGAAAGGACCTCTTTTGGGGGATTTTCGGAGGTGTCCCATTCGGCCTAGACCCATTCTTGTCCCAATCCCATCAAGCGATACCTGCCAGTGTCGACAGGGCAAGCTAAGTTGTTAAATGTCGGTTGAATAAGCACAATGAAAAATAAACCTCTAATTGGGAAAGTCGCAATTGTAACCGGCGCTGGAAGCCCCACCGGTCTTGGCCGTGCAATGACGCTAGCTTTGGTAAGAGCTGGAGCACGGGTCGCAATGCTGGACATTAATGAAACCTGGCTTGAACAGTCTGCCAAAGATATCCGGAAGGCAGGGGGAGATGACTGCGTCCTACTTCAACAGTGTGACGTCTCCGATCCTGAAAGTGCCCAGGAAGCGGTGAGTAGAACAATAGCTGGGTTAGGGGGTCTTCACATCTTAATCAACAACGCGGGAATATTGAAAACTTCAGAACGCCAGACATATACACGGACAAACTTTTGGGACATAACACCTGAAACATGGAGCAACACAATGGCTGTCAACGGCAACGGACCGTTCCATATGGCCAAAGCCAGTGTGAGCCACATGCTATCTCAAAAGTGGGGCAGAGTGATTGGTGTTACAACCAGTGTGGACACTATGTACCGTGAAGGAATGAGCGCTTACGGACCATCCAAAGCCTGCCACGAGGCTTTCGTTGCTCTCATGTCTCGTGAGCTGGAAAATACCGGTGTTACGGCGAATGTCTTGATCCCGGGAGGGACTGTTGACACAAACATGATACCCTCGGGTATTGAACACGAGAAAACGACTCTGATGCAACCTGAAGTGATGCAAGCGCCGGCCGTATGGCTCGCATCTGAAGAGTCTAAATCAACTAACGGACAACGGTTTATTGCTTATAACTGGGATGAAAGTCTCCCTATAAAACAACGGTTGGAAAAAGCTGGTGCGCCCGCCGCGTGGCCGCAGTTAGGAAACCAGTCCATCAATCCGTGGTCATGATTATGGGTGATTGATACGATCATCATGATGACCTTTTGATCTCGATAAAAAACTAGGAGGCCCTCTTATGGCATCAAGTATAGATGGTAAAGTACCGAAGGTAGTCCATGGTACCCAGTCAGCGAGTGAAACCGCACAGACTCCTGGGATGGAACGCCGACCTGCCATCCACAAGGCGTCAGCTGGTGCGAGTAAAATCTGGTTTGGGACCGTTACGAGTTCTCCGAATCATAAGGGGCCGCCACATCACCACGGAGAGGCAGAAACAGCCGCGTACATAGTATCCGGTCACGTTAGGGTTCACTACGGCAAAAATTTTGAGGAGAGTGTGGAGGCAGGTCCAGGTGATTACCTTTTTGTGCCGGCCAATACATGGCACATTGAGGAAAACCCATATGACGAGACATCTGAACAATTCCTTGCTCGCGGCCCAGACAACATCGTGATCAACATGGAACAGTAGATATCACTAAATCTCTGGTCCTGCCTGAAACGAACTCCGGTGAATCAAGCAAAATCCCAGTATTATGGAGGCTGACTATTTGTGTAATTAGCCTCAGACAAGCGCGTAGCTTTACGTCCTACTAGACCGGATGATCCTCCATCTCTATGAATATCGGTCCGTCATATGGATGCTGGGCTGCTACTTCCTCATTTAACTCGATTCCCAGTCCTGGTTTAGTTGGAGGTATGATGCAACCGTCCTCCCATTGAATTGGCTCTTTGACAATCTCTGCATGGAATCCTCTAAACATCTCAATACTTTCCTGAATCAGGAAATTGGGACTGCATGTACCCAGTTGGATGTTGGCCGCGGCTTCGATGGGCCCACAGTAAAGGTGAGGGGCGATCTCGGCGTAGTGTGCCTCCGCCATACCGGCTATCTTCTTGGCCTCCAGAATACCCCCCACTCGGCCAAGCGCTGGCTGCAGGATTGAGGCTGCCTGTCTATCAAGAAGGTCAGCGAATTCGTATTTGGTGGCCAGCCGTTCACCCGACGCGACTGGGATGCTCGTGGAATGCGCGACTCGCGCCATCTCTTTCTTATTTTCAGGCGGTACTGGCTCTTCAATCCAAAGCGGATCAAATTTCTCCAGTCTCCTGGCGAGGCGTATCGCGCTGGAAGTTGTCATCTGCCCGTGGGTTCCGATAAGCAAATCACATTTACTACCTACTGCCTCCCGAATGTTATTCGTGACGATTTCGGCGTTATCGAGAGCCTCTTGCGAAAGCTGCCTGGGGTCAAAGGCTGACATCGGCATTACAGGATCGAATTTAACTGCGGTGAAGCCTTTATCTACGTAATGGGCGGCCCGTTCTGGTGCCAGATCCGCATCCCCAAACGCATCCGCCACTGATAGAACGTTTTTGGTCTCGCTTTCTGGAGCCGGATAAATGTAAGTGTACGACCGAAGCTTCTCGTGCACCCGACCTCCGAGAAGGTTGTAGATTGGCTGGTCGAGGGCTTTGCCTACAATATCCCAGCATGCCATTTCAATGCCACTGAGTACGCCTACCAGCGACAGATCAGGGTGCTGGCTGTACCCACTTGAGTAGATTATCCTCCATAGTGATTCGATCTTGAACGGATCCCATCCCAACACATACCGATCAACGACGTCTTCAATTAGCTGTGCCACTTTGTGCGGGTGAAACGGCACGCCATAGACTTCGCCGAAACCTTCGATTTTATTGTCAGTCGTTAACTTCAAGAAAACAAAATATGCTCCACCATAGTGGGGTGGTGGATTGGCCACCACATAAGTCTTGACGTCCGTTATTTTCATAATGAATGCCTACCTTCTGGTCCCGTAGCTTAAGGATTGTACCCGAGTTCCTTTGCTCTATTTAAGTCCAACTCAGCTTCCTTCACCTTGCCAAGCGCGGTGTATGCAAGGCTTCTACTGAAGTAGGCGAACTCGTCCTCTGGGTTGAGCCTGATGGCGTGATCGAAGTCCTCTATCGCCCGTTCATGTTGACCTAGCTCATGATAACTGTATCCTCTGTAGAAGTACGCACTAGCGTCCTGGGGATCGCGTTTGATGTACTCGTCGAAGTCTTCTATTGCGCGTTTGTGTTGACCAAGATTTATGTATGCCAGGCCCCTATTGTGGTAGGCTCGTGTGCCCGCAGGGTTATGTCTGATGGCCTTGTCGTAAGCTTCGATCGCCCTATCGGGCTGGCCAAGTTTGCTGTAAGCAAGGCCTTTGTTATAGTAGATTACGGAGTCATCTGGGTTGTGCCTGATGGCCTCGTCGTAATCCTCAATCGATCGTTCGAATCGTCCTAATTCGCTGTAAGTAATTCCTCTGTTGTAGTACGAAATGCTGTCCTTTGGGTCCAACCTGATGGCCTCATCGAAGTCCTGGATCGCTCGCTCATGTTGGCCCAGTTCCCTGTACCCGTATGCCCTGTTAAAATATGCATCTGCGTCCTCAGAGTTGAACTTTATGGACTCGCTGAAGGCCTCAATTGCCTGTTTATATTGTCCCTCTTGGGCGTAAGACAGCCCCCTGTTGTAATGGGTATTGGCTAACCCAGAGTTGATTCCAACAGCCGCAATTGCCTTATCGTAATCGTCTTGCCCAAAACTGGACGTGTCGGCGTTATTAGCATTTCCATTGATAGAGCAAGCTAAGCTGACAGTGGCTAATAATGCCAGCTTGAGTAGTACTCGAGCCATATGTCTTATACCTGTGAGCATAATTGTGTCTTGACGGGCAGTATAGCTAAAGGAGGCAAGAGGCCGTTCAGTTTGCCTTAGGGTGTTGCTAAGGGTTTACGAGGTTGATTGACGCGGGTCTGGACCATACTGATTTGGTCCAGTTTCTCCTCGGCGAACCAGCCAGCGTATCCACCAGGCTATTACCGCGATCCCTGCTACCAATGGCACAAAAGCCAACCAAAACCAAGGTGCTGGGTTTAACTCTGCGCTCTCATCCATTGCCGCTATTATTCCGACAATCAAGGCAGTGCCGAAAATCCCCCAAATGACCATTGATCCTAGGAACATAACGAGCTGCCACCACCCCGTTTTGCCTATGTCGTGGAGTCGGCGTGATGTGACTGACAGGGATGGGATTAGTACCCCCAGTCCGATGAGTCCTCCTATGAAAGGTATCATTTGAACAAGTGTAGTGAATAACACCCACCACCAAAGTTCGGCCCTTGTTGCTCGGCCACTGAATGTGAAGTAGCTGGTGAAGCCTTTACTGATTGCATCACCAAAGCTGACCATTGGCAATCCTGGATCGACTGCTGAGTCCCTAGCTGCAGAAGTATTTAGTGAAGTGCCGCATATTCCACAGAACTGGGCGTTCTCAGGATTGTGGTTACCACAGTTGGGGCATTTCATATCATCCGCTGGTTGGGCAGATGCTCCGCAAGATACGCAGAACGACGCCTCGACTGCCAGCTCAGCCCCACAGTTCCCACAATTCCGTGTTTCCGTCATGGAGCTACCTCGCTAACAAAACCTGTCTCATCCTAGCCAGCCTGTCCGGTGGCAATTGTAGCCTAACAGTATTTTAATGCCGATTCCAGATATTTTCGCAGATTCTGTTAAATTTGCACGCTTTCGCTGCAAGCTTCACCAAACTCGTGGTTTAGGTGGATACGCCCTCTGCTTTTTCTACATTCACCACCGTTCTCGCTCTGGAAGCTCTTCGACTAGATATAGCTATAATCTCTGAGTTAACGGACTCCCGAGCGGCAGAGATGTGGCTGTTCAGCACGATTTTGGCAGTACTAATTACGCCATAACGAAC
>JASMAO010000094.1 GCA_030754315.1 SAR202 cluster bacterium | reverse complement strand
CGGAATCCAGACCAGTCGGAAGCTCCTGGATGCTGGCATCATCGGAGAACCATTCGCTGCTGCAGCATATTTCGTGGAGTCTGGGCACGAACACTCCCACCCGAGCCCCGGTTTTTTCTATCTTCGGGGCGGGGGCCCTGTGTTGGATATGGGTCCGTACTATCTCACAGCACTCGTAGTTCTTCTGGGGCCAATTGCGCGTGTTTCTAGCTTTGCTAAGCGGACGTATGAAGTGAGAACTAGTTACAATCACCCAGGGTTGAGTTTCCCTGTAGAAGTACCGACTCATGTTGTTGGAGCTTTGCAGTTTCGAGGCGGTGCTACGGCTTCGACTATGATGAGTTTTGATGTATGGGCGTCTGAAACACCTCGTATTGAGATTTATGGAACGGAGGGCACGATTAGCGTTCCTGACCCAAATACTTTTAACGGACCTGTCAGGGTAAAAATCGGCAATGGTGTTTGGAAGGAGGTTCCAATGGAGTTTGCCGAAGGTGGACGGGGTCTTGGCGTTGCTGAGATGGCCTATGCAATTCAGCACGGAATACCTTCACGCATTGACGCCAGTCTTGCCAATCACATCTTGGACGCGATGGTTGCTCTTCACGAATCATCCGATTTAGCGACACACGTTGACCTCAAAACGACTTGTGCCCGACCCGAGCCTCTTCCAATCGGTCTATTGGAGGGTCAGGTGTTCTGAAATAATTGACGAAGGCAGGTATGAAAGCACCCACCCTAGCCATTATAGAAGCTCACTTTTCAATGCAGCGTGGAATATGCTGGGTCGCTGTGTCTAAAGGCGTTTGTTTAATGCTCATGCACCGGATACGCATAACTGATGGGGAGGCATTACAATAGTGTTGGTTAGGAGATATCAGAACCTATGGGGAGCATGGCCCCGTTTGTACGACGGATTCTGCCTGGAGGGTAATATGTCATGGATCTTGGGGTAATGGTTGAGGGGCAGGAGGGTGTATCGTGGGATCTATGGCGGAGGTTCGTAATTGCGGCAGAAGACTTCGGATTCGAGTCTTTGTGGCGCTCGGACCATCTGTTTTCTTTGGCGGGTTCGCGGACCCAGGATGCGTTGGATGCTTACGTAGCCTTCGCGCTAACAGCTGAGATCACCGAGCGAGTACGGTTTGGGCCATTGGTGTCTCCAGTTACTTTTCGGAATCCAGCGGTACTTGCGAGAATGTCGGCCCAACTCGATGTACTATCGAACGGCAGATTTACTGCGGGAGTTGGAGCAGGATGGAACGTGCCTGAACATGCTGCGTTCGGTATCTCATTCCCCTCCACAAAAGAGCGGATGGATCGGCTTGAAGAGTCCATATGTGTAATGAAAGCATTGTGGTCTGATGGCCCAGCAACATTTGACGGACATTACTACCAACTCCGGGAGGCAGAATGCTACCCGAAGCCAATACAGCGACCTTTACCTGTTATGGTTGGTGGCGTGGGAGAAAAGCGTACGCTTCGAATCGTCGCAAGGTTGGCGGATGAATGGAACTCATTCGGCGTTAACGTTGACGACTACAGGCGTAAGAGGGAGGTTTTAGAGAAGCACTGTATCGAGTTAAGCAGGGATCCTAACGAGATCGTTCACTCGCAGATGTCTGGGTTTATCATCGGTAAAGACGATAAGGGTATTCGCCGCCATCTGGAGAATATTGGCAGAAAGCTACCGAGCGACGCCGTGGTAGGCAGCATGAAAGGGGACCCCGACATGGTACTCAAGAAGGCACGGGGACGCGGTTGGCTTGTAGGGACACCTCTCGAGGTGGTTGAGGAGTTGAGGCGAAGGGAAGAGGCAGGGATTTCTCGTTTAATGTTACAACACCACGCCAACGATGACTTCGAGGTATTGGAACTAATTGCTCGTGAGGTACTCCCTAATTTATAAATGCTGTGTATTCCTTCAGTGTAGTGACGGTTCCACCTGAGGGCAATCAATCATTCGTTTCTGAGACCAGAGTCCCGATGGGTGAAGACACCTTGGTGTATGAAATCCTTAATTCCTTCACCACGATGAGCGTCTAAGGAGAATAGACCACGCTGCCAACTACCCTGGGATGAATGGGGAGCGAGTATCGTGCGAGCCTGTTCTAGGAAGAGTTTTCCGCCGTCTAGGCCCTCTCTCATATTAACGGCAATAATATGGGCGTGTTCGGTCTGGCCTGATTTCATCAGAGTGATGGCGTCTCCTAACGGTGCTATCACGCTGATAAATGTATCGACGAGCCTATGGATTTCTATGTCGACTTGGCCTGCTCCAGCGGTCTCAACGATCACGATATCGGCTGATTCGGAACAGGCTTTAATGATGGGTGGCAGAGAGACTGTCAAAGCTTGAGATGCCCCCCTAGTTGCTAAGGATCTGATAAAGACACCCTCATCCTCATAAGAGTCGCGCATTCTAATACGGTCTCCAAGGAGAGCGCCTTTTGACACATCGGATGTAGGATCGATGGCAAGCACTATAACTCGTAGACCTTCATTTCTTAAAATGGGTAGCATTTGGGCGATCAGAGTGCTCTTGCCAGCTCCAGCCACGCCGCTTATTCCTACGACATGGGCTGCATAAAGCTTACTGTTGGCGCTGGGACCGCCGACGGTTTTTTCAGCTGTTTCAGGGTTGTCCTGGAGGTGAGTGATCAGACGAGCGAGTCGGCCTCTGTCCGCTTTGGATATTATGCTCATATTGATTTATTCCGTGGCAACACCAGTATTTCTTCGAGCCGACAGAATCTCAATTAAACGTTCAGCGATCTTGGACAGAGGCGTGTCGGGAGGAAACAACGGTCCCAGTCCCAGTTTTTCTTCGATGAAAAGCTGGTCCTGAGGAAGCATTATACCTCCACCTACTATGGCAATGTTGTCTCGACCATATTGTGCTAAATGTTCCTTCAACCTGCTGTAGAAGACTATTGGGGAGCCTATGTGGGAGCTTAGGCCTATAACATCAACATCCTCTTCCACAGCGGCTTTGGCTACTTCTCCCATAGAGCAATGCAGCCCAAGGTATACAACTTCGGCGCCCATCGCACGGAACAGGTCGGCTAGTATCCAGATTCCACGTGTGTGGCCATCTAAACCAGCTTTTGCGAGCAGTATACGTGTAGGTTCGCTAAAACGTTTCCCTTTCGTGATCAAGAGCAGTTCTTTTGGTGATACCAGATGCAAGGTAACATCCTTCTCCTCGTACACACCCCATATTTCCTGAAGGGCTTTTGAGATCTCTCCAACCGTTGCATATGAAGAGACGACATCTATGAGGGTTTCCATAATGTTTTCGCCAGACCTTGCCGCCTTCTTCAAATTTGTTAGTGCGGCGTTCACATTGGCATTGGAGCGCCTCTGTTTGACACTCGCGAGGCGAGAGATTTGCTTCTCTTCGAACCCTCTTCTAGTATTGAGTTCGTCCATGATGGAGCCTAAGTTAGTGGTATCTCCTTCAGGGTCCTTGTAAATGTTGACACCTACAATTTTCCGTTTACCTGACTCAACGTTACGTTGGTCCTTAATAGCGCTAGCGTGGATAGATCGTTGAGGATGGTAGGTTGAGATTGCTGCTTCGACTCCCCCCAACCTGTCAATACTTTCCATCTCACTGATTGCCTGTTGTTCCATACGGTTGGTGAGTTCTTCCACCACCCATGAACCTCCCAGTGGATCTACCCATTGGGTGATCTCCGATTCTTCCTGCAAGATCTGCTGTGTACGAACAGCCAGCTTCAAGGCATTCTCTGTGGGTGTGGAAAAGACTTCGTCGTAAGAGTTGGTGTGTATGCTCTGAGCACCTCCTAGCATTGCCGCCATTGCTTGGAGGCCAATTCTTGTGACGTTGTTCATGGGTTCGTTGCGTGTGAGTGTCGCACCGGCTGTCTGTGCGTGTATTCGACACAATTGAGACTTCGTATCCTCCACTCCGAATTGGTCACGCATAATTTTCGCCCATAGTCTCCTGGCTGCGCGGAGCTTTGCAATTTCTTCAAAGAAGTTGTTATGCACGTCAAAAAAGAAAGATAGCCGAGGGGCAAATTCATTTACATCAAGGCCTCTCTCAATCGACTTGCGTACGTACCACGCTCCGTTGGATAGTGTATAAGCCAGTTCTTGTACTGCTGTGGCTCCCGCTTCTCTAATGTGATATCCGCTTATTGAGACCGGGTGCCATCGAGGGGCATACTCAGTGCAGAATTCTATCGTGTCAACGACTAGTTCGACTCCTTTATCCACTGGGAATAGCCACTCTTTTTGAGCGATATATTCCTTTAGGATGTCATTCTGGGTAGTACCCCCGAGTTTTTCCGGTGGGATCCCTCTTTTGCGTGCCAATGCAAAGTACATAGCTAGAATTATGGCGGCAGGTGCATTGATGGTCATAGAGACCGTGATTTGTTCTATCGGTATGTTATTAAACAGGTCTTCCATATCAGCAAGAGTGTCGATTGCTGCACCATCCCAACCTACCTGACCCTCACTCATGGGGTTGTCAGAATCTAGGCCCATAAGTGTGGGTAGGTCGAAGGCTGTTGAAAGGCCAGTACCTCCGAATTTGACAATCGTTTTGAAGCGTTCGTTAGTATCAGTGGCTAGACCGTGTCCTGCAAACTGACGGATTGTTGGTTTTTTACCACGATACATAGAGGGGTATATGCCGCGCGTGAATGGGAATTCTCCAGGGTCGCCTAAGGTTTCTTGGTATTGGTTAAGTAATGATTCTGAGAGTGAACTCAGGGATTCATTGGCGAAATCAGTTTGTTCCGAGGGCAGATTTTCGTCAGGTCGAAAGAAACCCATTTTTTCCGGCAATAGTCAAATCCTGTCGTGCATCCGGATGTTTACTCTTCTCGGATACTGTTCGGTAGTGGGAGTATTTGGATGGAGGCCATTGTAAGCCGGTGTGCCCGTGTCAACAACCGCTTGAAGTTGATTAGGTGGACTGCTTTACTAGAAATGGAGGAAGTTTCAAGGTTAAAAGGGCCTAAGAGTGATTCCTGAGATCCATGAATACTTTAGGGAATTTCTAGATGCATTCAAATGAATGATGGAGCGTTACCTTACGATGGTATCGATCTAAGTTTTGACAAGTACATCGGACCCTTCTAGACTGACCGCGATCTTATGAAGTGATTCAGTGCAGGTTTGTAACACACTATGAATTGCGTATGGAGGGGACAGTGAATAAGAGACAGATGGGCAAAGATGGCCCGTTGGTGCCGGTTGTTTGCTTCGGGACGTGGCCTCTCGGAGGTGCATATGGGGATTTAGAGGAAAAAAAAGCCATTACAACTATGGAAACTGCTATGGACGCTGGTCTGACATTCATAGATACGGCTGAAGGATACATGAATGCCGAGTCTATAATCGGCAAGTCTATA
>JASMAO010000093.1 GCA_030754315.1 SAR202 cluster bacterium | reverse complement strand
GCTTTTTCACGGTCAATTCCACTGAATCAACGGCGAATTTCTCGAGCACTCGCTTCGCGATGGATTCTGCCAAACCTTCAAGAAGTTCATGACGTGAGTCCTCCACGATCTTTTTGACCATTTTGTACAGATCTGTGTAGTTAACGGTATCATCGAGGTTATCGGACTCGCCAGCCAAACTCAAATCTCTGTAGATCTCAAGGTCTACCACAAATCGTTGCCCAAGTTCCCGCTCAGCCTCGCTTACTCCATGGTACCCGTAGAAGCTCATGCCGTTGAGTTGGATACTGTCCCTGTGCATAGTTACACTTGTCCTGAGTCTTGCGCTGTTTTTGCAACTTGCAGGATCCCCCGGGCACGAGCTACTACTGGCTCGTCAATCATCTTGCCGCCCAGGGCCAAGGTGCCTCTACCGTCACTTGCTGCTTCGTCGTATGCTTTTACAATTGTTTGGGCTTCTTCAATCTCGCTTTTCGTAGGTAAGAATGTCTGGTTGATTACCTCCACTTGGTTTGGATGGATAGCGAATTTGCCTTTGAACCCCCGACTTCGTGCGTCGATACAGTCGAGTCGGAGGCCGTCAGTGTCCTGAAATCTCACGTATGGTGTGTCGAACGCTATCACGCCTGCTGCTTTTGCGGCTATGGAGACTGCGTTGCGAGCGTAGTCAGTTTCGCGTCCATCGTTGGTTCGCTCTACCCCCATATCAGCGGTGAAGTCCTCGGCGCCAAATGCCACGGCGATGACCCGGGGGGAAGCGGAGCAGATCTCGTAAACATTCTGGACTCCTAGTGCTGTCTCAATCCACGGGATAATTTTAATGGATTCGCTGAGCATACCACGCTCCCGTTCAAGAGTGTGGAGCACATCTCCGATATCGCGTATGTCTTTTCCGGATCCCGTCTTGCCAACGGAAACTCCGTTTATGTGAGAGTTGACTACGGCAGCTAGGTCAGCTTCCATTAAACCACTGTCGATTCGATTAACTCTTACGATTATTGGTATGCCAACGCTTGCCAATTTGGATAGCGATGAGGCGATGGTTTCACGGGCCTTTGGTTTCTGATTTACGGGAACCGAGTCTTCCATATCGGGTATATACACGTCGGGTTGAAGCGTTAGTGCTTTTCCCAACATGTCGGCACGGTTGCCAGGCACAAAAAGTAGGCTTCGCATCAAGGGCATAAGTGTCAGACACCTCTCTGAGTCAAGCGGCTTCGAGTATAACACGCGGATCTTTAATCTCAGGCCTCGTCGCGTTGACACCCCTTTTGCGGCCATGCTATAACCGCCTAATTATGCCTGATAGGAGGAATATAAATATCCCTCGAATCGAGATAGTTGGGATTACTGCTCTGCCTGAAATTGAAAACGGTGCCGAACTGGGACTTATGATCGTTATGGCGGCAATAGGCCAGGATACTTCGTTGGAGGACGGTGACATTCTGGTAGTAACGCAGAAAGTTATTTCGAAGGCAGAAGGCCGTATCGTTGACCTAAGAACAGTCACTCCATCTGAGCGTGGACTTAAGCTTTCCATTGAGACCGAGCGCGATCCTAGGCTCGTCGAACTTATTCTACGTGAGAGCAAAAGCCTAATTAAAATTGACTCTGAGCGTGGCATTATAATCGCTGAGACACATCATGGATTCATTTGTGCCAATGCGGGCATAGATCAATCAAACGTAGCAGGGGAACATATGGTGTCCCTATTGCCAAAGGATCCTGATGGTTCTGCTAGGCGAATTCGTGAGGAGGTGGCCCAGGTTTTAGGGGTGCGGGTGGCAGTTATAATATCTGATACCTTCGGTCGTGCTTGGCGTGAAGGCCAGGTGAATTTTGCAATAGGGGTCTCTGGTATAGACCCTATCCTAGATTACCGAGGTAGTCTGGATAAGCAAGGTAGTGTACTTAAAACAACAAGTATCGCTATTGCTGACGAGTTGGTTGCAGCCGGGGAAATGGTAATGGGTAAGGCTGAAGGTATACCGGTCGCGCTCATTCGTGGGTACCGTTATCAACCAAGTGCTGGAGGTGTAGCCTACCTTTTACGAGATCCAGCCTCTGATCTTTTCCGGTAATTCCCTATGTGACCTCTATGTCAAAGGCCAAAGGCAAGAATGCAAGAAGGCACGGCTTCCCAGTTTGGTTGGCCGTGCCTTCTTTAAGCTCTCCGTAGAGTCGAATGGTTAGATCTCTTCTGCCAGTCCTATTTTCTCCTCGTTGCCCATATTTTTAGGAATGCGAGATCCACCAGAGAGTTGCTCGAGCGACACATCATAACCCCAAGACGAACCCTCTATATAATTGGCAAAATCCCTCTCTTCTTTGCAAAGGCGGCACTTGCCGTGACTGCTAGGTCCGTTCGGGGATTCTATGAGCCACTGGTGTTGACAAACAGGCCCTTCGACTGTAGTTTCCGCAAGGGCCTTTTCAGCTGACGTTGGCGTTTCCATTTTCCTCCTCAAATCCACTACCTGACACAATTCCTTGGTTAAAGAACTGATTTTGCTGAATTAGTTCTAATCCATTAAACAAGACGAATGTCGTAATGTCAATGGGATTTATGGCCGTAAACGTTCAATTTAGACAGTGGATTAAAGATAGGTATTACGCTTATCGGCGTTGACTTTAGCCTGTCGATATTAGTGGGAGTCACAGCGGAGTGGGTCGTGTATGTTGGTTTCGTGGAAGTTCTCCTTAAATTCCGAAAATTGAACCCTAATGGATGTTCAGATTGTGATATACAATCTGTGCTGATCGACCGTTACCATTGTGTGGTCTGGTCCCTTGAAAGTTAGTTGCGTGAGTGAATGCTTTGTCTGAACGGAGGTTGATTTTCATGCCTACAATACAAGCTACTGAATTACGAAGGATAGGCACACAACTACTCATCGGTGCGGGTGCCACCAATGAAGAAGCAACAATTGTTTCCTCCCACTGTGTAGGCGCCAATCTTGCGGGACACGATTCCCATGGAATCATCCAAATACCAACGTATATAGACCGTATCGCTATTGGACACATTGTTCCGGGGGCTTCTTTAGATGTAGTTCGTGACACCACTACCACCACCGTATTGGATGGGAACTGGGGTTTTGGATACACAGTGTCAGAGTATGCAATGCGTACAACTATAGATAAAGCTAGGGAGAGCAACGTCGCTGCGGCGACGGTTTATAAGCAAGGACATGTTGGACGGGTGGCAGACTACCCTTTGATGGCGGCAAAGGCGGGTATGATTGGAATGATGACGGCTGATTCAGGCCGAGCTGCTAAATCAGTTGTCCCTTTTGGAGGTCGAGAGGCCAGACTCGGTACTAACCCAATATGTATAGCGATTCCGAGTGATCTGGAAGGTCCGCTTTTTGTTGATATGGCAACGAGTGCGGTGGCGGCTGGGAAGGTCGATTTAGCTGTAGCCAAAGGAGTGACTATTCCAGAAGGATGGATTCTTGACGCTAACGGGAATGCGACCACGGACCCGACCCAACTCAGAATTGGCGGCGCTATATTACCCCTCGGGGGTGCGGAGGGCCATAAAGGCTATGGACTTTCAGCAATGGTAGAAATTTTTTCTGGAATACTTACTGGGCTTGGTTATGGGCATGAGCCTTCTGGACAGCATAATGACGGTTGTTTTATGGCCGCGTTCAAAGTAGATGCATTTCGGCCACTGGATGAATTTAAACAGGAGATAGAGGGTTTCGTTGACTACCTCAGAAGTTCGGAAACAGCTGAGGGACACGACCGGGTCTATTATCCAGGTGAGTTGGAATATTTGACGGAGAAACGCAGGTTACGTGAAGGCATAGTTGTTGAGGATTCGACTTGGCGGAAATT